>JALYYF010000024.1 GCA_030946725.1 Candidatus Dormiibacterota bacterium | reverse complement strand
GTCGAGCAGGCGCTCAACGCCGGCTGCGCGTTCGTCAACTGCATCCCCGTCTTCATCGCCCGGGAGCACTACTGGCAGGGCCGCTTCGAGGCCAGGGGCCTGCCGGTCATCGGGGACGACATCAAGTCGCAGGTCGGCGCCACCATCGTCCACCGCACGCTGGCGCGGCTTTTCAGGGAGCGCGGGGTCCGGCTGGATCGCACGTATCAGCTCAACTTCGGCGGCAACACCGACTTCCTAAACATGCTGGAGCGCGACCGGCTGATCTCCAAGAAGATCTCCAAGACCCGCTCGGTCACCTCGCAGCTCGACTACGAGATAGGGGATGACAACGTCCACATCGGGCCCAGCGACTACGTGCCCTGGCTGCAGGACCGCAAGTGGGCCCAGATCCGGCTGGAGGGCCGCGGCTTCGGGGACGTGCCCCTGAACGTGGAGCTGAAGCTGGAGGTGCACGACTCGCCGAACTCGGCCGGGATCGTGATCGACGCCGTCCGCTGCTGCAAGCTGGCGCTCGACCACGGCCTCTCGGGCACGCTCGAGGGCCCCAGCGCCTACTTCATGAAGTCGCCGCCGCAGCAGTACACGGATCCCGACGCCCGCCGCCTCACCGAGGAGTTCATCTCAAATTACGGGCGCCGTCCGTCCGAAACCCCCGCAAAGTCTTGAGAAGAATGCGGGGGAAACAGGTTTCCCCCCCAGCCCCCTTCCGCGAAGTGACGCTGGGGTCGCTTGGAAGTAACAACTCATACGGCCGGAGTGAATCCGGCCTCTCCAGTGACGCCTGCCAACCTTCTCCCTCCCCCTTGCGGGGAGGGTCAGGGAGGGGGTCCCCTCGGGTCGTGAGGGCCTGAGCCGACTGCGCCCGCTTGCGACCAGCTACAAGGCGGCGGCCCGGGTCGTCCGCGCCCTGCCGCCCTCGGTCCGCTACTCGGTCGCGGCCGCCGGCGGGACCGCCTGGTACGCCGCCGACGGCGGTCGCCGGCGGAACGCCCGGGTCAACTACGCGGCGGCGCTCGGTCGCTTGGAGAGCGACCCGGAGGTCACCAGGGTGGCCCGCCGCGCCTTCGAGAACTACTCACGGATGCTCGCCGACTTCCTGCTCATGGGAAGCCTGCACCCCTCGGAGGTGCCGGGCCACATCACCGTGACCGGGCGGGAGCACGCCGACAAGGCGTTGGCGGACGGCCATGGGGCCATCCTGGCGATGCCGCACATGGGGTCGTGGGACTTTGCGGGCGGCCTGGCTAGCATGTTGGGTTACCGGATCCTGGCGGTCGCCGAGACATTCCCGGGGTCGCTGAACGATGCTGTTGTTGAGACGCGCTCGGCGTACGGCCTGGACATCGTCCCAACCGGGCGCTCCGCGGTCCGGGCCATCAACCGGGCGCTGGACCGCAACGAGCTGGTGGCGCTTCTCTGCGACCTGCCGCACGGTCCCGGCGTGACCGTCAGCTTCTTCGGACGCCGGGCGACGGTGCCCTCCGGTCCCGCGGCGATCGCCTGCCGGAACGGCGTTCCGCTCCTGCCGGCCTATTGCCGCCGCTCGGGGCCCGGCAGCTACGAAGTCCACGTCGATCCGCCCATCCATCCACCGGCGCCGGAGGACTGCGCGGGCAAGGACGGGACCCAGGAGCTCATGCAGATGGTGGTGCAGCACTTCGAACGCTTCATCAGGGCCTACCCCGACCAGTGGTACGCGTTCCGTCCCATCCTCGGGGAACCGGCCTGACGTGCTTCGGTTCCGCGCCTTTCGGACGATCCAGTGGCTGATGGAGAGGCTGCCGCGGCGGCTCGCCTACGCGCTGGCGATCGTGATCGCCCGCTTCGCCTACCTGTTCGCCCGACGTGCCCGGCGCACGCTCCAGGAAAACCTGCGGGCCGCCCTTCCGGACGTATCCGAGCCGGAGCTGCGCCTGATCACCTGGAACAACTTTCGCAACCACTCGAAGGCCTACGCAGACCTCATGCGACTTCCAAGCGCGCGCGTCGAAGAACTGCGACCGCTGCTTCACGTGGAAGGCATCGAGCACCTGGAGACGGCCCGTGCCTACGGGCGGGGAGTCCTCGTGGTCTCCGCCCACATGGGCTCCTGGGAGGTGGCGGCGGCCATCTGGTCCGCGACCATCG
>JALYYF010000013.1 GCA_030946725.1 Candidatus Dormiibacterota bacterium | reverse complement strand
GCCGTCGCCGCGACCGCGATCACCGCCGGTCGCGGGCAGATGGCGAGCACGGCGGCGAAGATGGCGGCCATCCCCGATGCGGCGGCCATCCCCTCCTCGGCCCCTTCGAGGGCCGCCACCGCCTGCTCCAGGGAGGCGACGTTCTCGTTCGAACTCCGCCCGTAGACGTGCCCCGGTGAGCGGCCGGAGGCGACCGCGTCGTAGTCCTCCAGGTCCTCGAAGACGTAGACGGATGCCTGGACGATGGGCGGAGCCAGGGGCTCGCGAGCCCGGACCTCGCGACCCGCGTGAACGGCCCGCGAGTCGGGCCTCATCCCCTTCGGCCGGACCGCAGCCGCGAACGGCCGGCGTAGCGGGCTGACCCGCCCAGCTCGGCCTGGATCTCCAGGAGCCGGTTGTACTTGGCGGCGCGCTCCGATCGCGCCGGCGCCCCGGTCTTGATCATGCCCGCGCCGGTCGCGACCGCCAGGTCGGCGATGGTGGTGTCCTCCGTCTCGCCCGAGCGGTGCGAGATGACCGAGCTGTAGCCGGCGGCGCGCGCCAGCTCGATGGCCTGGAGGGTCTCGGTGAGAGTGCCGATCTGGTTGACCTTGACCAGTATCGAGTTGCCCACGCCTCTCCGGATGCCCTCGGCCAACCGAGCGGGATTGGTCACGAAGAGGTCGTCGCCGACCAGCTGGACGTCGTCCCCGAGCTTTCGGCTCAGCAGGGCCCACCCCTCCCAGTCGTCCTCGGCCATGCCGTCCTCGATCGAGATGATGGGATAGCGGCGAACCCATTCCCCGTAGAGATCGACCAGCGCTTCCCGGCTGAGGGTCCGGCCCTCGCCGTCGAGCCGGTACTCGCCCTCGCGGTAGAGCTCGCTTGCCGCCACGTCCAGCGCCACGGCGACGTCTTCGCCCGGTCGGTAGCCGGCCTGCTCGATGCCTGCGACCACCAGCTGCAGGGCCTCCTCGTTCGACTCCAGCGCCGGCGCGAAGCCGCCCTCGTCCCCCACGCCGGTGCTGAGCGATCGCTTCTTGAGCACGTTGTGGAGCGCCTGGTAGACCTCGACCACGGCCCGCAGGCCGTCAGCGTAGGTCTGGCTGCCCACCGGGCAGACCATGAACTCCTGGAGGTCCACGTTGTTGTCGGCGTGCACCCCGCCGTTGAGGATGTTGGCCATCGGAAGGGGGAGCAGCCAGGCCTGCACGCCGCCGAGGTAGCGATACAGCGGCGCTTCGACGGTCTGGGCGGCCGCGTGAGCCGCCGCCAGCGACACGCCGAGGATGGCGTTGGCGCCCAGGCGGCTCTTGTTGGGCGTGCCGTCCAGCTCGATCAGGGTCCGGTCGAGACCGGCCTGGTCGAGCACGTCCAGCCCCTCCACCGCTTCGGCGATCTCACCCTCGACGTTGGCCACCGCGTTGAGAACGCCCTTGCCGCCGTAGCGAGCCTTGTCTCCGTCGCGCAGCTCGACCGCCTCGTGCACGCCGGTCGAGGCTCCGGAGGGCACCGTCGCGGTACCGGAGCTCAGGGCGGTCTCGACCGTCACCCGGACGGTCGGATTACCGCGAGAGTCGAGTACCTCCAGGGCGTGAACGCTCTCGATCTGGACCACGAGGCCGAATTCTAGAAGAGCGGAGGGCGGGGGTGGCGTGCAGGTGTCAGGCGGCGCGCCAGGTGCCTTCCGGGACGCGGTCGGGTGTGACGGAAAAGCCGTAGTCCAGGAGCTTCACGGCATCGGCGGTCAGAGAGAGACCGTCGCCCATCACCACCGCAACCAGGTGGCGTCCGCCCCGAGTGGCAGTGCCCGCCAGGCAGTATCCGGCGTCGCCGGTATAGCCCGTCTTGAGCCCTGTCGCGCCCGGGTACATCGCCAGAAGCCGGTTCAGCGCGTGGAGGTCGAAGGCCTTGTGGCCCGACCCGCCCGCCAGCACTGCCTGTCTGGACCCGGCGACTGCGAGCAGGTCGGGATAGTGGGCGGCCAGGGTCGCCGCTGCCACCGCCATGTCGTAGGCCGTGGTGCGCATCTGCGGATCGTCGAGCCCGGTCGGGTTGGTGAAGTGGCTGTCGCGCATGCCCAGGTCGGCCGCCTTGCGATTCATGAGCTGGATGAAGTGCTCGCGGTTGGTCAGGGAGCCGGCCAACGTCTCTGCCGCGTCGTTGCCCGAGCTGAGGAAGACGCCGTACATGAGCTCTCGCAGCGTCACGACCTCCCCGGCGCTGAGGCCCATCACGGTCGAGTCCGCTTCGACGCCGGCGGCTTCGGCCGGTACCCGCACCTGCCTGTCGAGGGGTGCGAGGTCGGCGGCGACCATCGCGGTCATGATCTTGGCCAGGCTGGCTGGCGCGCGAATCGCCTTGGGATCGCGGGCCCACAGCAGCGCCCGGTTATCGACGTCCACGACCACGCCGCTGCCGGCCTGAAATCCGAGCTGGGGACTTACCGCACGGCGCATCCAGGTGGACGAGAAGGGTGGGGCGACCGCGAGGGTGGTTCCCGTCGCCGCGTGCAGAGCCGGGCCGACGGTCCCACCCACGCTCAACCTGGAGGCGGCGTGTGCCCGGATCGCCGGCCTCGAAGAGCTCTGCTGGTGAACGGTGAGCAGCGTCCCGGCCAGGAGCAGGATCAGCGCCGATCCGAGCCCGAGGACGCGGAAATCTCGCGCTCGCCGGA
>JALYYF010000529.1 GCA_030946725.1 Candidatus Dormiibacterota bacterium | reverse complement strand
CCCACCTGGGCGTGCTGTACAGGCTGGGACCCGGCCGCCGGATGCGGCTGGAGGGCCGCGGCCGGGAGGCCTCCGCTCACTGCGGACCGCCTCGCAGCTGACTGGCCGTCTCCGAGCCGTCGTAGCTGTCCGCCATCAGTTTCAGACCGCTGTCGATGTCCTCCAGCCCTTTCACCATCCGCTGCAGCGCGCGCTCGAGCAGGTCGACTTTCGGCTGGTATCCGGCTGCGAAGGCGCGGCCCTGCTCGTCGTCTCCGGTGACGTTTCCAAGCGAGCTCAGCCGGCCCTGCAGCCGGTTCAAGGCCGCCTCCAGCGCCTGCGCTTCCTGACCCATCTGGGTGCCCGCGCGTCGCAGACTCGCCGGATCGACCGAAAAGCGCTCAGCCACCCATCAGCCTCCTGCGGCAGCCCCTATCCCCAGATTGAGCTGTTCTGGGTCTCCGCCATCCGGTAGTTGCCGTGAGCGGTGCGCAGAGCGCTTGCTATCTGCCTCAGCACCGCATTCAGGTCCACCGCGCTGCTGTCCCATCGCGCCTGGAGCGCCTGGTAGTCGGTGGATGCCTGCCCGGTCCAGCTGGACACCATGGGTGCCAGGTAACCCTTCAGGTCGCCAAGCTGCTGCTCGATCTGTCCGGCGATCGCGTCGGTGTCTCCGGCCGCGCCCATGACGGACTCAAAGGTGACCCTGATGTGGCCGTCTGCCATCTCTTCCTTGCCCTCCTTGACTGAGTGCCGTGCCGGTTCAGCCGAGCCGGCTGCTGATGCTGCCGAAGCCCTGCTGGTTGGTGTCCTCTGTCGCCGCGTAGGTGCGTGTGTTCGTGACCAGGCCGTCTCCGATACCGCGCAGCGCCTGGTTGAGCTTGGTCGCGTCCTCGTGCCACCGCTGCTTGAGCACCTGGAAGCTCGTCGCCGCCGAACCCTGCCAGGTGTTCATCAAGGGGTCCAGCCGGGCCAGCAGGTTGCTCAGCGTGGCCTGGATCTGCGCGTTCACCTCATACACGTGCCGCGATGCGGCCTCCATGGTCGGCAGCTCGGTCTGAAAGCTCCCACCGCCTCCGGTTGCTGGCATGTCGATGTCCTCCATCTGCGTGTTTTGGGAGCCGGGGACTCGGGCGCCTCGGCTCTCCTGGCCCATCTTGGGGGAGGGGCGCGGACACCACGCGGACAATGAGGGGCGGTAGTGGCGATTGAGAGGCAGCGGGGGGCGCCGGAACCCGACGCCGACCCGGCGCCGCCCCTATCCTTCGCGCTGGAGGGTCCAGCAAACCGGCGCATGATGGTCGTCGTCACCGTTGAATCGCCGCGCGGTCGAACGACGCTCGCGGCACCCGACGACCTGCCGGTCCAGCAGTTGTTGCCGGCTCTCGTCGAGGCGTGCCGCTGTGAGCAGGAGGCGGCCAGGTGGTCGCTGCGAGCGCGCGGCGAGGGCCCGCTTGCCCCCGAGCAAACGCTCAACGAGGCAGGCGTCTACAGGGGAGCCATCCTCGAGTTGAAGGCCGAGGAGCCGCCGACCGGCCCTGCCCGAAGGCACCTGGCTTCGTGGGCCGAGGTGGGCCTGTACCACGCGCGTAGAACCGGCGTCTCGCTGCGGGCCCGCACTCGTGAAAAAACTCCGAACCCACGCCCCACGGCAGCTGCACGATCGACCGCGGCTCCACGAAACGCCCCTGCGGAGCGCCAGCGCCCCGATCCCGACAGCGCGATCTCCACCGCGAGGTTTCAGCGCGGCCTGCTGATCGCCGTGCTCGGCGGCGAGCGCGGCGCCGGCGCCACCACGGTCGCCGCGCTGCTCGCGACGCTGCTCGCGCACCTCAGGCCCGACCGGGTCACCGCCATGGACACGGACGTCGTCTCCGGCTCGCTGAGCCTGTGGTTGACACCCGGCCGCCGGATTCCGGCCGCCGACCTCGAATCCGCGGTCGCCCAGGGTCGCGGTGCCGGGGCCCTGCGACCGCAGCTGGTTGGCGAACGGCACGGCTTGCTCGTACTCCCCGCGCCGATGCTCGGCGGGGGCGGCGGCAAGCTCGACCAGCCCTTCTACGCCGCGCTGGTAGCCCACCTGACGGCATGGGCCGAGCTGGCGGTGGTCGACTGTGGAGCCGCGGAAACGGCCGGCGCCCGAGCGTCACTTGTGGCGGCGGACATCGCCGTCGTGGTCTGCCCGCCGGAAGACCCGGACAGCCGGCGGGTGGAGCAGGCGCTGCAGGCTGCGCGAACGGTCTGTCGATCGGTGTTTCTCGTCACCAATCGTGTCCAGCGCTCCCGGGCCAGCCACGACGGGAGGCCCCGGTTGGCTGGAGCCGACAACCACTTTGCGCTGAGCGAGGAGCCCGCCGCCGCCGCGCGGCTCCGTGCCGCCGCGTTCGACTGGCAGGCGGCGCCGAAGTCGTGGGAGGCCGAGCTCCGGGCCCTCGGCGCCGCGCTGCTGCTCGATCGGTCGTCAGTCTAGAGATGCGGCCGGAAAACCGGCCGAGAGATTCGGTGGCCAGGTGCGTCAGCTGCAAGGAGGCGCCGAGCACCGCAGTGAGCGTATTCGACATACGCGCAGCGAGGAGCGCAGAAGCCGACGCGGCAGATGGCGTGCATGGGCGCTGAAGATCCGGCCGGGCTTTTCGGCCGCACCTCTAG
>JALYYF010000528.1 GCA_030946725.1 Candidatus Dormiibacterota bacterium | reverse complement strand
GAAGGGGAGCGGGTTGAGATTCGGGGGGCCGACGCGCGCCACCTTGCGCGGTCCTTGCGAGCACGGCCCGGTGAACGGATATCGGTTGTGCTGCCGCAGGGTGTTCTGCTGGAGGTGAGGCTGACCGCCGTCGATCCGAGCCTGGTCGTCGGGCTCGTCGAAGAGGAGACGCCACACCACCCCGAACCGGAGCGGGAGGTCGTCCTGGCGGTCGCCATGCTGCCTGCTCCTGCGCTGGACCTCACTCTCAGCCGCTGCACCGAGGCCGGAGCCGCGGCCTTCGTCCTGGTGGCGGCTGAACGCAGCGTCGGCCGAGGGGCGAAGCCGGAGCGCTGGACGGCCATCTGTCGCGAGGCCGCGATGCTGGCCGGGCGTCTCCGAGTACCCGAGGTGCGAGGGCCGCTGCCCTTCTCTCAGGCCTGGGCGGCCGCAACCCAGCCCAGGCTTCTCCACCGTTCTGGACCGCCGCTCGAGCCGGTCGCCGGGTCGCAGACGCTCTTCGTCGGTCCCGAGGGCGGCTGGTCGCCCGCCGAGCTCGAGCTTGCCGCAGGCCGGCTGGCCAGCCTGGGCCCCCGGACCCTGCGCGCCGACACCGCCGCCCTGGTCGGGTTGACCCTGGCGCTCTCCGATCAGTGCCCGTAGTAGTGGACGGCCGCGCGCGTGACGTCGCGGATCACCTGGCCCCCCAGGCCCGGGTCACCGGTGGTTGTGAAGACGCAGATGGTCAGCGGGTCCCCGGGCAGGAACGCGACCCCGCAGTCGTTGATCACGCCGCCGTCCATGCCCACCTTGTGCGCGACCGTCACGCCAGGCAGGTAGTAGTTGATGCGGTCGTTGAAGACCGTCGTCTCCAGCAGGCCCATCAGCAGCTGGGTGGACGCCGAGCTCAGGAGGCGGCCGCGGGCCAGCTGGCTCAGCATGCGGCCCGCCTCGTGGGCGGTGCAGTTGTCCGACACCTGGTGGCAGTCGGGCGCTCCGATCCCGGCGGCGTAGGCGTCGACCGCACCGGTGCCCAGAACCCGGTCCAGCGCCCGCCAGGCGGTGTTGTCGCTCTGGCGGATCAGCAGCGTGAGCAGGTCCTGGACCTTGAACTTGTCACCGGTGTGGGCGGTCGAGAAGAGCGTCCCGGTGCCGCTCATGAAGTCGCCGTCATGCAGGTCCACCTGGTCGTCCAGCTTGACCTGCCCCGCGTCGACCTGGTGCAGGAGATAGAGGGCCTCCGGGACCTTGATGACGCTGGCGGCCTCCAGGCCGGAGTCCTGCCCGGCGCCGACGCTCGCGCCGGACCTGAGGTCCTCGACGTACACGCCGTAGCTTCCGCCCGCGTGAGCCAGGTAGGCCTGCAGGTTCTGGGCGAAGGCTGCCGAGTCGCCAGGGGTGACCGCGGCCGGCGCCAGCGTGCTCTCCGTGCTCTGCTTCCAGGTCACCTCCACGTCGGATTGGGACGGCCAGGTGGCGGCTGAGCGGAAGACGACGGAGTGCTTGCCGGTCGGCAGCGGGCCACTCCAGGCGGCCGAGCCTGTGTTGACCGTGTTGCCGTCGACGGAGAGCTCCCCCGCGACCGGCGCCGTGAGCTTCAGGGTGCCGGTCTTGCGCTCCAGTTTGGCTGTGATCGAAAGCGAGGCGCCCCGGTCGACCTGGACGTCCTGGGCCCAGGGCACGTAGAGGTCGCTGGCGAACTCCAGGTGGTGGGGACCGACGCCGAGCTGCAGGTTGCAGGGCGTGGCCGGGCATTGGGTGGCCGGCTGCCCGTCTACCGAGGCGCCCAACCCCGGTGGGTCAGTCGCCAGCTGTACGGTTCCCAGCATCCTCGGCAGCACCACCGGGAAGCTGAGCACCCTGTCTAGAGCGAGCGTGGGAGAAGCGTAGGCGGGCTGGTGGTATTCGGCCTGCACGGCGAGCCAGGCCCGGCCCAAACCGCCGGTGGCCGGCAGCGAGAAGCCGCCGTCCGCGCCGGCCTGGGCCGTCCAGACCTGGTGAGGCCGCACGAGCGTGACGGCCGCGTTCGCGACCGCGGCGCCCGTGTCGTCGACCGCCCGCCCCGTCACCAGCGGCCAGCGACGAAGCACCACGGTGCCGCCTGAGGTCCGGGCGGGCGCGAAGCCGGGCGCGACAACGGAGACGTTGAGGTTGAGAGGCCAGCCTCGGGCGCCTACCTGGTAGCGGCCACGCGAGTCGGTGAAGGCTGCCTGGGTTCCCAGTCGAAGCGGGTCGGCGGGCGCAACTGTGGCGTCTGCGACCGGCTGGCCGCCGGCGTCCGTCACCCTTCCGCTCACGCCCTGGGGGATGACCGCCCAGACCGCCACGGCAACCGGCAGGACCAGCAAGGCGAGCGCCAGCACGGCCCGGGCCGACTGGCGGCCGCTTCCTGGCCGCCGGCGCAGGCGTACGCCGCGATGGCAGCCAAGGCGCTCCTGTCGCAATCCCCCCTCCTGGATTCTCAGAATCCTAGACTCCCAGGATCCGGTTGAGCACGTCGCTGCCTCTGGCCTCGGCGGCGGGGAGCTCCTCGACGATCCTGCCCTTTTCCATGAAGGCCGCCCGGTCCGCGACTCCGAGAGCCATCTGGTGGTTCTGCTCGGCCAGCAGGATGGCGACGCCGGTCTCCTTGAGCTGGCCCAGGAGCCGGGCGATCGACTGCACGAGCACCGGCGCCAGCCCCTCGGTCGGCTCGTCGAGCAGCATGACGCGGGGGTTGCTCATCAGCGCCCGCCCCACCGCCAGCATCTGGCGTTCGCCCCCGGACAGGCCGGCGGCGAGGTTGGGCCCCAGCTCCCTCAGAGCGGGGAAGAAGGTGAAGACGCGGTCCACGTCCCAGCCGGATCTGCCGTCCGAGAAGGCCGCGATCTGCAGGTTCTCCAGGACCGTGAGGTTGGGAAAGCAGCGCGCGCCCGACGGCACGTAGGCGATGCCGGCGCGCGCCCGGCGGTGCGCAGGCCAGCCGCTGACCTGCCGTCCGCCGACGTCGACCTGGCCTCGAGCGCCTGGCAGCAGGCCGACCACACCGGTCAGAGTCGTCGTCTTCCCGGCGCCGTTGCGGCCGAGCAGAGCCAGCACCTCGCTCTGCCCGACCTGGAGGTCGAGGTCGAACACGACGTGGCTCTTCCCGTAGAACACGTTCAGGCCCCTGACCTCGAGCATCAGGCGGTGACTTCCTCCAGCTGCCCCAGGTAGACCTTCTGCACTTCGGGGTTGCTTCGGACCTCGTCAGGCGTGCCCTGCGTCAGCACGCGGCCCAGGTGCATGACGGTGATGGTCCGGGCCGTGCCGAAGACGACGTGCATGTCGTGCTCACAGAAGAGCACGGTGAGTCCGCGCTCAGTGGCCAGCCGGCGCACCAGCTCCATCGCCTTCTCCGTCTCGTATGGGGACATCCCGGCCGTCGGCTCGTCGAGCAGGACTAGCTTGGATCCCAGCGCCAGTGAGATCGCGATCTCTATGGCGCGCTGGTCGCCGTGCGAGAGCTGGCCGGCGGCCAGGTCGGCGTAGGCGCTGAGCCCCACCGCGTCGAGAAGCTGGAGCGCATCCTCCCGATAGACGCGGTCGGCCCAGCCCCACGGTCGCCGGGTGTCGCCGCGGTTGGCGAGCATCGCGTACTGGAGGTTCTGCCGCACGCTCAGGCGTGGAAAGATGCTCGTGATCTGGAAGGCGCGCCCGATGCCGCTTCGGGCGATGACGTGAGCCGGCCTCCCGGTGATGTCACGACCGTCGAAGAGGACGCGGCCGCGATCGGGCTTCAGGCGTCCGGTGATCAGGTTGAAGAGCGTCGACTTGCCCGCGCCGTTGGGGCCGATGACGGCGTGGCGGTCACCCTGCCGGACCTCGAGGCTGACCCCTCTGACAGCCTGGAGTCCGCCGAAGGCCTTCGTGAGGTCTTCCAGCTGGAGCATGGTCCTGCCTCCCATCACCGCCTCGGCGCCGATGGCCTCGGCCCCCACCGCCTTGCGGACGTCGATCAGCCGGATCGCCTCGCCGGCGCTTTCGACCTTCTCCGGCTCGACCTCGCCACTGCGCCGCACCCTCGCCCTCACCGTGGCCAGCAGTCGGGGGAGGGCCGAGAACCCCCCGGGGACCACGAGGACGACGGCAAGCACGATGGCGCCCAGGATGATGTCGAACTGGTAGGGGAACTGCTTGCTGATGGTGGTGTCCAGGGCTGTGTAGATGAAGGCGCCGAGGGCCGGCCCAAGGAAGGTTCCGGTGCCACCGAGGAGGGCCACCACGATGGGCTGAGCGTTGGCCGTCCAGTACATCATCTCGGGGTAGGCCTCCTGCTGGAAGACCGCGAAGAGCCCACCGGCCAGGCCGGCGAAGAGCGCGGCGAGCGTGAAGACGGCGAGCTCGTATGCCTTCACGTTGATTCCGATCGAGCCGGCCCGCTGGCGGTTCTCGCGAATGGCGGCCAGGGCCGCGCCGAAGGGAGAGCGGACGATCAGGAACATGACGGCCGCCGAGACGGCGACGATCGCCCCCACGAAGTAGTAGAGGGTCGTGTAGTCCGTGAGCTGGTCCGGCAGGTCCAGACCGTGGTAGCCGTTGTCGCAGCCGACTGCGCACCAGGAAAACGCGATCGAGAACAGCAGCTGAGAGATGGCAAGGGTCAGCAGCGAGAAGTAGAGCCGCACGGCGCGCATCGCGAAGAGGCCGGTGACCAGACCGAAGACGGCGGCGACCAGCGGCGCCAGCACCAGACCCTCCAGGGCGGGGAGGTGGTACGTCTTGAAGAGGTAGGCGACGGTGTAGGCACCGACGCCGTAGTAAGCGGCGTGAGCGAAGGACACCATGCCGGTGTAGCCGAGCATCAGGTTGTAGGAGATGGACCAGAGGGCGAGCACCAGCGCGGAGGTGCCGAGGAAGATGGTGAACCGGCCACTGACGTCCGGGTTCATCTGTTCGTAGAGGCCGGAGAGCGGTGGGATCAGCAGGGCGAACAGCACCAGGAGGAGGGTGCCGCCCCAGCGCGCCCGGCCGCTTCTCAGGGCTGACAGCAGCGCCCGGAAGCGCACTGCGCGGGACCGCGCCCCCGCTTCCGGAGCGCTCACTGCTCGGGTTTTCCGAAGAGGCCCCATGGCCGGACGGTCAGGACCGCAGCCATCACTATGAAGACGAAGGCCAGCGCGAAGGGGTTGGTGTAGGGGTTGTTCAGGCCGAAGGAGACCACCTCGCCCACCACCAGTGCTCCCACGACCGAGCCCACGATGCTTCCCAGCCCGCCGATCACACTGATCGCGAAGGCCAGCACGAGGACATCGGTGTCCATGGTGGGTCCGACCGCCTGGCTCGGCGCCACGATTGCACCGCCGAGCGCCGCCAGCCCGGCGCCGATCACGAACACGGTCGTGTAGAGCCGCGCCACGTTGACGCCGGACACGCTGAGCAGCTCAGGATCGGAGACGGCGGCCCTTATGTTGCGGCCCAGACCGGTTCGGTAGAGGAGGAGGTAGACGCCGACCGCGATCAGCAGGGCCGCGCCGATCATGAAGAGTGCGTAGGCGGAGTAGCGGAAGCCAGCCACGGTGACCGAGCCGCTGACGATGTCGGGCGGCCGCACGCTGCGGTAGTTGGCCCCGAACACCAGGCGGACGCCGCCGGCGACGATCAGGCTCAGCGCGTAGGTGCCGAGAAGCTGGACCAGGTGCTCCTCTCCGTAGATCCGCCGGAGGACGAGCACCTCTACGACAGCGCCGATGAGCCCGGTCAGCGCCAGCGCCACCAGCAGCCCCGTCCAGAAGCCGAAGCTGGCCCCGAGCTGGTTGGCCACGACCACCGTGACAAAGGCGGCGATCATATAGAGCGAGCCGTGCGCCATGTTGATGATGCGCAGCGCCCCGAACACCAGCGACAGCCCCGCCGTAACGATGAACAGATAGGCCGCATTGGCCAGCCCCCCCACCGCAAAGAGCAGAAACTGCCCCCCGGTCACTCCTGCCTCCTAACGCCTAGCTGCGCCGCACCGTTGGAAGAACCTCCTCCCTACCCTCCCCGCAAGGGGGAGGGAGATACAGGAAGAGACGTCACTGGAGAGGCCGGATTCACTCCGGCCGTATGAGTTGTCACTTCCAAGCGACGCCCAAGCTTCACTCTGGGGAAGGGGGCTGGGGGGGAAACCTGTTTCCCCCGCATCTATTTTTTCCAGGATGGGCAGAGGGCGAAGTCGGTCTTGGCGGGGTCGTTGTTCTGCTCACACTTGCCCTCTTTGAGCTCGCTGACCAGGGTGGTCGGCATGATCAGGTCGTCGCCTTTCAGGTTGGTGGAGGCGCTTAGCGTCGGGAAGGGGTACTTGCCGTTGCTGGCCGCCGTGGTGCCGATGGTCTCGCCGACGTTGGCCTGCTGGTCCTCCTTGCGGATGCGGAAGCTGTAGCCGCGCAGGCTGGAGAAGGAGTGGCCCACGATCTGGCCGCGCACCTTGTCGGGGTCGAAGCTCTTGGCGGCGTTGGCTGCCTGGGCGTACACCTGCATCGCGTCGTAGTCCATGACCGCCCAGTCCGAAGGCCACTCGCTGTACTTGGCCCGGTAGCGGCTGACGAAGTCGTTCATGCGCTGGTTGCTGAGCGCGAAGAAGGGCGCGCGCATGTACAGCTTCATGCCGAGGGGATACTTGTCCTTCAGGGTGTTCAGCTCGTCGACGCTGGAGAGCGTCGTCATCGGGTACCTCTTGAAGAACTGCGGGTCGACCTGGAGCGCCTGGGTCACGAAGTTGATCTGGTCGGCGGCGAAGATGTTCGAGTAGATCAGGTCAGGCTGCGCGGCCTGGATCTGATTGATCGTCGAGTCCCAGCGCGGGTTGGTCGGGAAGGGGACATAAGAGCCCGCGTTGAGTATCGTGGTCCCCGGTGCCGCCTTCTTGATCGAGGCGATGAAGGCGTTGGTCTCTGAAATACCGAACAGGTATCGCGGCGAGACGACGAATATCTTCTTGGCGCCGGTCTTGGCGGCCAGCTGGCCGGCCGCCGTCCCCTCCATATAGGTGTTGGGCACGACCGACACCCAGTAGGGATTGAGCAGGTCGGGCTCGGTGGTCAGCTGGTAGCTGTTGCAGGTGGCGTCCATCGTCAGCACCTTGCTCTGCTTGGCGATCAGGCTGGTCGCCTGGCACTGAGCTGAGGTCACCGGTCCGAGCAGCGCCTTGACGTTGTCCTGGAGGATCAGCTGCCGGGTGTTGGAGGCCGCCTTGTCGACGGTCGTGCCGTCGTCCAGGACGTCGGCCTCGACCTTGTATCCGTTGATCCCGCCCTTGGCGTTGAGGTCGTCGGCGGCCAGCTTGGCGGACTGGCTGATGGCGTGCCCATAGAGCTGAGACTGCCCGGTGAGGGCCCCGCTGTAGCCGATGCGGATGGTTCCCTTGAAGGAGGAGCCGCCGCCGCTGTTGCTGCTTCCGCCGCAAGCGCCCGCGATCAGGGCGATTGCCACCACCACGCCGGCCAGCCCGGCGCGGTTCTTGAAGATCGCGCTCAAAGGTGCATCCTCCTGACTCGGTCTGCTGTCCGCCGCGGGCAGGCGTATTCGCCCTGGCTCGGGTGGCGGCAGATGCTACCCGCCGCAGTATGCGCTTGTCGAGGGTCAAGCTCCACGGCGCTCTCGAGTTCAGAGCGGGAACACTGCTGACAGCGGCGGGGTGCCGCCTTGCACCTCATAGGATTGATCCCGTCGTGCCCCAGGAGCTGACCCGGAACTTCTGCATCATCGCCCACATCGACCATGGCAAGTCGACTCTGGCAGACCGTCTGCTCGAGCGCACCGGCTCGGTCAATCAGCGGCAGATGGTCGACCAGGTCCTGGACACGCTGGACCTGGAGAGGGAGCGGGGGATCACGATCAAGCTCCAGGCCGTGCGCATGGCCTACACGGCGGCGGACGGCCAGACCTACGAGCTGAACCTCATCGACACTCCCGGCCACGTCGACTTCTCTTACGAGGTTTCCCGCTCGCTGGCCGCGTGTGAAGGGGCGATCCTGGTCGTGGACGCCGCCCAGGGCATCGAGGCCCAGACGCTGGCCACGCTCTACCAGGCGGTCGAGGCCGGCCTGACGCTGGTTCCGGTCGTCAACAAGATCGACCTGGAAGCGGCGCAGCCGGAGCTGGTCGCCGAGGAGATCGTCGAGGTCACAGGGCTCGACCGCTCCAAGGTCATTTTCGCCTCGGCCAAGCAGGGGCTCGGCACCGACGAGATCCTGGAGGCGATCATCCGGGAGGTCCCGCCGCCGAGGGGCGACCCGGAGCGGCCACTGCGGGCGCTCATCTTCGACTCTCACTACGACCCCTACCGCGGCGTCATCGTCTACGTCCGCGTCGTCGACGGCGAGATCCGGCCCCGGACACGGGTCCGGATGATGAACACCGGCAAGGTCCACGAGGTGGACGAAGTGGGCTGGTTCACACCCGGGCGGATGCCGGGCGAGCGGCTGGCGGCCGGCGACGTGGGCTACTTCACCGCCGGCATCAAGAACGTCACGGACGCCAGGGTCGGCGACACGGTGACGCTCTTCGAGCGGCCGGCGGCCGGGCCGCTGCCCGGCTACCGCTCCGTGAAGCCGATGGTCTTCGCCGGGATCTTCCCGACCGACTCCGACCTCTACCCCGAGTTGAAGGAAGCGCTGGATAGGTTCCAGCTCAACGACGCCTCGCTGGTCTTCGAGCCGGAGAACTCGGCCGCGCTCGGATTCGGCTTTCGCTGCGGCTTCTTGGGCCTGCTCCACATGGAGATCGTCCAGGAGCGGCTGGAGCGGGAGTTCGGACTCGACCTGATCACGACCGCACCGACGGTGCAGTACAACGTGTATCTGAAGCGCGGCGGGATGGTCGAGGTCGACAACCCCTCTCTGCTGCCCGAGCCGACCGCGATCGAACGCATCGAGGAGCCGTTCGTCCACGCCACGGTCGTGACGCCGGCGCCCTACGTCGGCCCCATGATGGAGCT
>JALYYF010000527.1 GCA_030946725.1 Candidatus Dormiibacterota bacterium | reverse complement strand
TCGGGGGAGTACCCGGCGAAGCCGGGGGAGGGGGGCTGCGAACCGGAGCATCCGGAACCGAAGCGGATGCCGGTCCGTCTCTCCCCCGCGAAGTCGGGGGAGTACCCGGCGAAGCCGGGGGAGGGGGCCCCGAAAGCGAGGCGGAGCCCGCGCCCGCCGAGAGGGATCGCGAGCCGCCGGACTTCGCCCACTACCTGACGGAGCCGGAGCTCGCCGCTCTGCACCGGGCCGTCAGCACCTTCTACTCCATCAGCCGGGCCGCCGGCCGGCTCCCGCTGGCCGCCCTCGCCTATTCGGTGCTCCTGGACGCGGGCGTCATGCAGCGGGTGCTCGAGCTGCCGCTGGAGGAGGCCGGCCGCCGGCAGCTCCTGGCCGACCTGGGGATCGCCATGGAAGCCTTCGGCGAGCTGGAGACGGTGTGGGAGCGGCTCTTCGGCGAGCGGCCCAAGCTCGCCGATGTGGGGACACGGCTCGAGAGCTGGATCGCCCGGGCCGTCGACGAAGCGCAGCCGGCCCCCAGCTCGGTGGACGGCGTGCAGCTGCTCACGGTTCACCAGTCGAAGGGCCTGGAGTTCCAGGTCGTCTTCCTGAGCGGCTTCGCCCAGGGGCTGTTTCCGCTGGCGGCCCGACCCCACGCGCTGCTCGAGGAAGCCGATCAGCGCTGGCTCGAGGCGAACCTCCAGGGCTTCCGGCCCTCCTGGCCGGACAGTCCCGGCGAGCACGGCGCTGAGGAGGCACGCCTGGCCTACGTCGGCATGACCCGTGCCAGCCGCCTCCTGGTGGTGACCTACGCCGAGGAGTACGACGACCGGGCCGGTCCCTCGCCATTCCTGGAGGTGGCGTTTCCGGGGTTGGTCCCGGCCGAGCCCGCGCGGGCGGGGACGGAGCTGACGGCGGCCGGCGTCCTCACCGTCGGCGAAGCGGAGACGCTGCTGGCCGGTCTCACGCTCTCCGAGTCGCAGCGGGAACGCCTGGGGTCGGTCGGGGTCGACCTGGAGTTCGTCGGCGATCCGGGCGCCGGCCAGCCCTTCGAGCCCTATCTGAGAGGCCCGATCTCCGTGGATCCCGGTCACTTCAGCCCCACCGCCCTCAACGACTACCTGAAGTGTCCCCGCCTGTACTGGTACAACCACCACCCAGGACTGTCGGCCGCGCCGAGGGGGATCGAGATGGAGCGCGGCAGCTTCCTGCACAGGGTGCTGGAGGAGTTCCACTCCAAGGAGGACGAGTGGCGCGGACTCCCCCCGGAGAGGCAGCGGGAATGGCTGCAGAACGTGCTCGAGGCTCACCTGGAGCGCTACCTGGAGCGGCAGGAGGTGGTGCTCGAGCGGCGGGCCGAGGAGCAGGAGGTCCGGCGAATCCTCGACAACTACGTGCGCTTCGCCACCAGCCTGCAGCTGATCCGGCGCAACGGCACGCTGATGGTCGAGCGGAAGTTCGTGCTCCAGCTCGACGGCGCGGAGATCCACGGCAAGATCGATCGCGTCAACGACACCGGCGAAGGCACCTGCGAGGTGGTCGACTACAAGACCGGCCGCGGCCAGCCGGCCCAGCGTGCCTACGACAACTACTTCGGCGAGGAGATGCTCGACGTCCAGCTGCTCATGTACTACCTGGCCTGCCGCTTCGGCGTCGACGACGAGGGCCGTCCTTTCGACCTGCGGCCTCGCTACCTCTCGCTCTGGTACCCCAAGGACACGTGGCGGGGGCGCATGCGGCAGGTCCTCTTCGCCGTCGGCGAGCCGGCGCCGGGAGTCCCCGACGGCACGCAGCGCACGGTGACGGACGGCGACGTGCAGCGTGGGCGGGCCCTGGTCGCCGACGCGGTGAGCCGGATCCGGGTCGGGGACTTCGCCCCGGCGCCCCGGGACGCGATCGGCACCTGCCTCTCCTGGTTCGGCTGCCCGCACGCCGCCATCTGCCCCTACGGAGGGCAGCCGGTGGAATGAGCGCTCCGGCCAGGCCCTCCCCGCAGCAGCTGGCAGCCGCCCGGGCCGGTCCGGCGGGCGCCTTCCTGATCGCCGCCGGGCCGGGGACGGGCAAGACCTTCACGATGGTCGAGCGGTTCCGCTGGCTGGTGGAGGCCCGGCGCGTCCCGGCGGAGGCCATCCTGGCCGTGACCTTCACCGAGGCGGCGGCGGCGGAGCTGCGGGAGCGGCTGGCCCGGGAGCTCGGGATACCCCTGGAGAACGCCTGGATCGGCACCTTCCACGGCGTCTGCGCGCGCCTCCTCCGCGAGCAGGCCTACCTGGTCGGCGTGGCTCGGGAGATCCGGGTGCTCGACGAGCTCGGCCAGCGGCTGCTGATAGAGCGGCTCCAGGCCCGGCTCCGGAGCGGCGCCGAGCCCGGCCTTGACCACGACTTCGAGGCGCTGAACCCCGACGAGGTCACAGACCTGGTCAAGCACGGCCCCACCTTCGCCCTGAAGCTCAAGGGCCGCGGGATCGCGCCCGAAGAGTTCTGCCGGCGGGCGCGGGAGATCCACGCAGGCGACCCTCGAGCGGAGCTCGGCGAGCTCGCCTTCAAGGCCGAGCTCGAGGCCATCGACGCGCTGCACACGATCTACCAGGCGTACGAGGGCTGGCTGCGAGAGGCCGGCCGTGTCGACTTCGACGATCTCATCCTCCGGGTGATCCAGGCGCTCAGGCACGTACCCGAGTTCCAGGCCCGCTGCCGGGCGACCTTCCGCCAGGTGCTGGTCGACGAGTTCCAGGACACCAACCGCATCCAGCTGGAGCTGATCAGGCTCCTGGCCGCGCCCGGCTTCGGCAACGTCACCGTGGTCGGGGACGCCAAGCAGTCGATCTACGGCTGGCGGGACGCCGAGATAGAGAACATCCGCAGCCGCTTCCCCGGCGAGCGTCTGCCGCTGACCGTGAACCGGCGTTCGGTCCAGGAGATCCTGGACCTCGCCACCGACTTCATCCGTCGCGACCGCGACTTCGCGGAGGAGCCGGCCCTGGTCGCGGACCGCGGTCAGGGCGGCCTGGCGGCCTCGGTGATCATGGCCGCCGACGCTCAGCGCGAGGCGCGGCTGGTGGCGGGCGAGATCCGCCGCCTGGTGGCGGGTGGGCGGCGCCACTCGGACATCGCGGTGCTGGCGCACTCGGTCAAGCTGCTGCCGCGCGAGTTCGAGGAGGAGCTGCGCCGCCAGCGCATCCCCTACGTGACATCAGGCGGCTCCGGTTTCTTCGACCGCGAGGAGGTCAAGGATGTCCTGGCCCTCGTCCGGCTTACGGCGGATCCCATGGACGACGGATCGCTGGTCCGCGTCCTCCAGGGACCCCTTGCGCGCCTGGCGGACGCCGAGCTCTACCGGCTGGCCTCCCGCCGTTTCGGCAAGCGGGGAATGCGGCTGCGCGACTGTGTCGACGAAGCGCAGGCGGAGGGCTGGCCGGAGCTCGACCCGGCTGCCGTCCGCCGGGTCGAGAAGACGCTGAAGGTGATCGACGCGGTGGGCGCCCAGCGCGACGGCCTGACGGTGGCCGACGCCCTCAACCGGCTGCTGGAGGGCACCGGCTACCTGCGGCACTGCCAGCTGCGGGCGCGCCGGGAGGGGCCGCGCGCGGTGATGAACCTGCGCAAGATCCAGCGCATGGCAAGCCAGTTCGAACGCGACGGCGCGCTGGCCGGCATCGTCGGCTTCGTCTCCCACCTGGACCGGATCATGGAGGCGACCATCCCCATCGGAGAGGCGGAGGTGGAGGCCGCGGACGCGGTCCGCGTGCTCACCGTGCACGGCGCCAAGGGCCTCGAGTTCGACGTCGTATTCCTGGTCAACCTGCGCCGGCCCAACCCCCGAGACCTCGAGCGGCTGTTCTTCGATCCGGATCACTTCGGCTTCGTGATGAAGTACTGGCGGGGCGAGAAACATCCGCGCTTCAACGAGGTCGCGCCCGGCTCGGCGGCGCTCACGCTGGCCCGCCAGGAGAGGCGCCGCGCCGTCTACGTCGCCCTGACCCGCGCCCGCGACCTCGTATACGTGAGTGCCAGCCGGCCCGAGGAGGAGCCGGGAGCCGTCGGGCTGGAGGCCGACGACCACTTCGCCGAGATCCTCTCCTGGGCGCTCGCCCACCCGGAGTCGGCCCGGGTGGTCCAGGCCGAGCAGCTGGAGCTGCCCGACGCCGGCCTGGCGAGCGTCCTGACGGAGGCGCCGAAGGACGATCAGCCGGCGGTCGACGAGATCATCGAGCGCCTGGAACGGCTCTGCCGGCCGCCTCCCCAGCCGACGCTTCCCGCCCGCCGCGCCGGGATGCAGTTCAGCTTCTCCCAGCTGCACCAGTTCGAGGTCTGCCCGGTCCGCTACCGCTTCCAGCAGGTCTGGCGGGTCCCCGCGCCTCCCGACGAGCTCCTCCCCCAGGTCCCCAGGATCGGTGGTGGGCCGGGCGGCGAGACGGGCGGTTCGGCGGCGGAGCTGGGCGTCGCGGTACACCGGGCGCTGGCAGCCTGGCACGTGACCGGAGGGGACCTGCTCGAGCTCTACGCCGGGCCCGACGCCGGGCGGCAGATGCTGCGCGCCTACCTGGACCATCCGCTGGCCAGAGCGCGAACGCTGGGCTGCGAGCTGGAGTTCAACCTGCGCCTCGGGGAGGTCGGCGTGAAGGGCGTGGTGGACCGCGTCTGCGAGCTGGACGGGTCGACGGTGCTGGTCGACTACAAGACCAACGCGCGGCTGGACCCGCGGCTGCGGCGCGCCTACGCGACCCAGCTGCGCCTCTACGAGCTGGCGGCCGAGCGCGGCCTGGTCCCCGGCGGCCCGGCGCCCCGTCTCATCCTCTTCGACATGCGGCGCTCCGAGGCCATCGAGGTGAATCCGGATCCGGCCGCCGCCGAGGCCGAGGTGATCGAGGCCGCGCGCCGCATAGGCGCCGGAGACTTCGCGCTTCGCGCCGAGCATTCGGACCGCCCCTGCCACCTCTGCGCCTACCGCCCGCTCTGTCCCGACAGGCGCTGACCCGTCCTGCGGCGGACTAGCATTCACGCATGATGCCGATCGGCTTCCATCCGGGGTTTTTGATGGTTCTGGTGGTTCCACTTGTGCTGCTCGTGGTCGGCGCCTTCGTCGCCGGCTGGGCCAAGGGCTGGGAGAGAGGCGGTCCGAGGACCGAACGAGACCCCACCTCGAAGTAGCGCGGCAGAGAGGCTCTCCGCCGCGGGATCGGAAGCCTCGGGGCCCCGCCATCGAGCCACGTCCGGCGCCCTGGCGGAGCGATATTTCGAGCGCCGCCAGATCAAGGAGGCGATCGCCTTCGCCGAGGACGGAGGGATCGCCGTTCACCGGAACCTCGACAGCTACGACGGGCGGTCGTCACACCGCGGCATCCGGATGGAGAAGCCCTTCCTCCACGTCATCGGCCTGCGGCCGCAGCTGGCCGAGTGGGGCCGGCGCCACGGGCTGCGCCCGGAGTGGATCCAGCCCGAGAAGCACCGCAGGGTGGCCCACTACGACGTCTTCGGGCCCTTCGCCCGCTCCCTGATCGACCGTTTGCGGCCTCCTGAGCAACCGCGTGCCGGGGGCGACTAGCCTTGAGCGATGGAGCCTGAGCACAGCGTCACGGTCGACCTGAACGTCCCCGCTCCGATGCGGGACGGCGTCGTCCTCCGTTCGAACGTCTACCGTCCTGCCGGCGAGGGCCGCTGGCCGGTCCTGCTGACGCGCCTCCCCTACGGCAAGGACCTACCGCTCGGCACCTCCGTCCTGGAGCCTGTCCAGGCGGCGCGACGGGGCTACGTCGTGATCGTGCAGGACACCCGCGGCCGCTTCAGCTCCGAAGGCGACTGGTACCCGATTCGCAACGAAGCCGAGGACGGCCACGACACGGTGCAGTGGGCGGCCTCGCTTCCCTACTCGGACGGCCAGGTGGGGATGTACGGCGCCTCCTACTTCGGCTTCACGCAGTGGTCGGCTGCCCTGACCGCGCCCCCGGCTCTCAAGGCCATGGTGCCCTTCATCACCTGGAGCGAGCCGTACAACGGCCTGGCCTTCAGAGGCGGGGCGCTGGAGCTGGGAATCCAGGCCCACTGGCACCTCCAGATGGGCTTGGACGTCCTTCTCCGCCGCCATCGCGGAGACCTGCCGGCCCTGGCCCGCGCCTTCCACGGGCTGGCTCGAGAGCTCGACGGCTTGGCGGAGGATGGCTACGCATCGCTGCCCCTGCGCGAGTTCGGTCCCCTGGTCCGCCAGGACGTGGCTCCGGCCTTCTTCGACTACTTCAAGGCGGCCGAGGACCGCTCCGAGCTGGACTTCGCGGCGATCCGGGGCCACCACCAGCAGGCGTCCGTCCCCAGCTTCAACGCCGGCGGCTGGTACGACATCTTCCTGCAGGACACGATCGCGAACTACCAGGCCATGCGCGAGCTGGGCCTGCCCGGCAAGCTCCTGATCGGTCCCTGGTCGCACGGCACCCAGCGCAACCCGGTCGGCGAGCTGAGCTTCGGCTTCGGCTCTCAGGCCGGGCTGATCGACCTGCGGATCGACTTCCAGAGCCTCCAGCTGCGCTGGTTCGACCGCTGGCTGAAGGGAGCGGACAACGGGATCATGTCGGAGCCGCCCATCCAGATCTTCGTGATGGGTTCCAACACTTGGCGCCAGCTGGAGGAATGGCCGCCGCCGGGCGCCGTGCCCACCCAGCTCTACCTCCGGGAGGGCGGCCTGCTCAGCACAGGGGCGCCCGGGGATGAACGTCCCGAGGGCTTCGAGTACGATCCGTCGAACCCGGTGCCCACGCGCGGCGGTGCCCTGCTGATGAGTCCCGAGTACCCGTCCGGTCCCTACGACCAGCGTGAGGTCGAGGGGAGGCCGGACGTCCTCGTCTTCACCTCCCAGCCGCTCGAGCGCGACACCGAGGTGACCGGGCCCGTCACGGTCGAGCTCTGGGCGGCCTCGAGCGCGCCGGACACGGACTTCGTCGCCCGTCTCTGTGACGTCCACCCCGACGGGCGCTCGTTCAACCTCACCGACGGCATCATCCGCGCCCGCTATCGGGATTGGAGCAGCGGTTCGCAGCCCTCGCCGATCGAGCCCGGCCAGCCCTACTGCTACGAGATCGACCTCTGGTCTACCAGCAACGTCTTCAAAGCCGGCCATCGGATCCGGCTCCAGATCACCAGCAGCAACTTCCCGCGCTGGGACCGCAACCCCAACACCGGCCACCCCCTGGGCGCGGACGCCGAGCTCGCCGTCGCCCGGCAGACCGTCTTCCACGACCGCGAGCGGCCGTCGCACATCGTCCTCCCACTCCTGAGCTGAGCCTGCCCGCCCAAGCTGAACAGGCCTGGAACATCTGACGCACTGCGTCAGTTTGCAGTAAGATGACGCATGGCGTCATAGCATCAGGACCCAAACCCAAGGAGAAACCGACATGGCAACCAAGTCAGAGGAGCTGTCCACGCAGGCTGCAGACGCCACCACAGGCGCCGCGGTGGAGGTAGCTGAGGTCATCAGCGATCCAGCCGGCAGCGCCGCCAAGCAGGTCCGCCGCCTGGAGCGGTCCGGAGCACCGGTGAACCGGCGCCTGGAGCGCCAGTTCCGCAGGGCCGCCGATCGGGCCGTCGACACCACCGGCAAGCTGCTGAAGGGCACCGTGACGGAGAGGCTCGTTCTCCGCGGTCTTCACCTGGTGAAGGACCAGGCCCGCCGGGACGACGTGGTCGGCCTGGCCGCGTACAGGTCGCTGGAGATCCTGCACGGCGGCTTCGGCAGCGCGGCACGGTCGCTGAGCCGGTTCCAGGACGCCAGCCAGCCGCCGGTCCGCCCGAGCGAGCGGCGCCGGTCTCAGACCCGTTCCCGGACCCGAACCGAGACAGGCACCCGCAAGCCGGCGACCAGCGGCGCATCCCGCGCCCGCGCCGAGGCCCGGTCCAGCGCCCGCACGGCGCGCACCCCGCGCCGCAG
>JALYYF010000517.1 GCA_030946725.1 Candidatus Dormiibacterota bacterium | reverse complement strand
GGAGGTCCACCAGGGCGCCGAGACCGCGAACCGCTCCCTGGCGGAGCAGCTCAGGCTGCTGCGCGAGGCCGGCCTGGGCACCCTGCCGGGCACCGCCGCCGAGATCCTGGACGACCGCATCCGCAAGCACCTCTGTCCCGACAAGATCCGCACCGAGCAGTGGGCGGAGGTGGTCAAGGAGGCGCACCGCCAGGGCCTGCGGACGACCAGCACGATCATGTTCGGGTCCATGGAGGGCCCGGAGAACTGGGCCCGCCATCTCGCCGTCCTTCGCGAGATCCAGGAGGAGACCGGCGGCTTCACCGAGTTCGTGCCCCTGCCCTTCGTGCACATGGAGGCGCCGATGTTCCGCAAGGGCCGCGCGCGGCGCGGACCGACCTGGGAGGAGGTGGTCAAGATGCACGCTGTGGCCCGTCTCGCCTTTCGCGGCCTGATCGACAACATCCAGGTCAGCTGGGTCAAGTGCGGCCTCGACGGCTGCAAGGTGATCCTGAACTCCGGCGCCAACGACCTCGGCGGCACCCTGATGAACGAGTCGATCTCGCGCGCGGCCGGGGCCTCCCACGGGCAGGAGGTGCCGCCCGAGTTGATGCGGGAGACGATCCGCTCCATCGGCCGGGTCCCCGCCCAGCGCAGCACGACCTACGACATCCTCGAGGTCTTCGACGCGGTCGCATGACGCTCTTCGATCAGATCGAGCAGGACCTGGTCACCGCGCGCAAGCAGCGCGACCACACCGCGCTTGACGCGCTCGGCATGCTGAAGAGCGAGGTCGTCAACGCCGGCAAGGAGCCAGGCGCGACGGGCGCGACGAACGACGACCTGGTGCGGCGGGTCATCCGGCGTGAGGTGAAGCGCCGGCAGGAGGCGGCCGAGGCGTTCGCCGCCGGTGGGCGGGAAGACTCGGCCCGGAAGGAGGAGGCGGAGGCGAAGATCCTGCGCGGCTACCTCCCCGCGCAGATGGACGAGGCGGACCTGGAGGCGGAGGTCCGCGCGGTGATCGCCGAGGTCGGGGCCGGCAGCCCGCGGGACCTGGGCGCCGTCATGAAGGCCGCCGGCCCGCGGCTGGCCGAGCGGGCCGAGGCGGGCCGCATCGCGGCCGTGGCCAGAAGGCTGCTTGCCGGCTGAGCAGCGGCGGCGCAAGCCTCCGCTCAGGGCGCCCCGGGGAGCTCGTGAAAGGGCCCTTCTCACGGTCGAGCGCCTGAAGGAGCTCCATCCGGCAGTCACCGAGCTGGACCACCACAACGCCTTCGAGATGACGATCGCGACCATCCTCTCCGCGCAGACGACCGACCGCGCGGTGAACTCGGTGACCCCGGTGCTCTTCGAGCGCTATCCCACCGCGGTCGACCTGGCTGCCGCCGACGTGGCGGAGGTCGAGCGGATCCTGAAGCCGACCGGCTTCTTCCGGGCCAAGACCCAGGCCATCATCGCCTGCGCCCGGGCCGTGGTCGATCGCTACGGCGGCGAGGTGCCGGGACGCATGGAGGACCTGGTGACGCTCCCCGGCATCGGTCGCAAGACGGCCAATGTCATCCTGGGCGTCTCGTTCGGGGTCCCGGGCTTCGCGGTGGACACCCACGTCATACGGCTCACCAACCGTCTCGGTCTGGTCGCCACCCGGGACCCCGTGAAGATCGAAGCGATCGTCACGCGCATGGTCCCGCCCGAAGAGTGGACGGGTCTTTCGCTGCGGCTCATCCTCCACGGCCGCCGAATCTGCGACGCCCGCCGCCCGCGCTGCGAGGGGTGTGCCCTAAACGACTTCTGCCCCTCCTCCCTGGTCAAACCGCCCCCCGTGGTATCTCCCTCCCCCTTGCGGGGAGGGCAGGGAGGGGGTCCGCGCTCTAGCAGGTAGCCGCGGTTGCCGGTGCCGCCGAGCGCCATTCGGCGCCGTTCCACCACCAGGCGCCGTCCGGCGTGCGCGCGGCCATGGGCGGCGGCGTGGCGGCCGAATCGATCCACCTGGACCCGTTCCACCACCATCTGCGGTCACCGCTCAGGGGCACCGGCAGCCGGTTGCCGCGGCGCTCCAGGGCGAGTGCCAGCGCGACCAGCCAGCCCAGGCAGGTGAGCCCGAAGAGGACGTTGATGGTGGCCGCCAGCCAGCGATCGGGCACGCGGCGAATCAGGGCGAGCACCGCCGGCAGCAGGAAAAGCAGCAGCGGAATCGCCAGGCGTCCAGCGATGTAGCCGGGCTGCTGGTTGAGGGCCTGGCAGGCGGCGGGGCTGCTCTGGCAGCCCTGCTGAAAGCCGCGTGAGACGTCCGCCGCCAGCAGGAAGACGGTCGCGGCGGCCAGGGCCAGGGCGCCCACGGCCCATAGGTAGCCGAGCCGGCTCTGCAGGCCGAGGGCGTCCGCTGTCAGCAGCAGCAGCCCTATCGCTGTGAGCTCCCCTACGAAGCCGGCCAGGTTGAGGTTGGCGAGGCCGGTGGCGAGCGTGACGACGATCCCGAGGTATCCCAGCACCGCCACGACCATGCGCCATGTCGAGCCGCGCCGGAAGCCGGGCACGTGGCGCCTCCAGCCGGGCGGAGGGCGCCGCGCCGCCTGGGGGGTGCCGAGCGTTGGCTGCCAGCTGTGGCCGTCCCACCACCAGAGGCGGTCACGGGACAGAGTCTCTTTGCGTGAGATTTTCACTGAGCCGGGGACTGTAGCAGAGGGACCCCGTCCCTACCCTCGCGGCAAGGGGGAGGCAGAGGCATGAGCGAACACATGTTCCCTATAATTGTGGGCATGGCGGCCGTTGCCCTGGAGCCCAGACGCGCCGACGTGGAGTACTTGGAGCAGCCTTGCAAGAGCGCTCTGAACCGCGTCAAGGG
>JALYYF010000514.1 GCA_030946725.1 Candidatus Dormiibacterota bacterium | reverse complement strand
CAATGATCTGGGACCGCTGGCGGCGGCGGCTGCATCCCGGAGTGCCGTTTCCCCCGCTCGACCCGTTCGAGGACCTCCTCGAGCATGCTCCCGTGATGGCTCTCCTGGTAGATCGCCGGCAACAGGTGCTGGCCGCCAACCAGGCGGCCCGGAGCTTCTTCTCCATAGACGCAGAGAGCCTGCCGGCCAGCCTGATAGAGGTGACCCGGGAGGTGAGCCTGCCCGACCTGCTTGTCAGTGGCAGGCCCGAGGGCGAGTCCCGCCTCATACACCACCGGCGTGTCGTGCGCAGCACACTGGTGCCAGGCCCTCACTCTGGTGAGACGCTGATGTTCGTCTCCGACATCACCGAGCTGCGCCGCCTCGAGACCGTGCGCCGGGAGTTCGTCGCCAACCTGGTGCACGAACTGAAGACGCCTCTCACCTCGATACGGCTGGCAGCCGAGAGCATGGCCACGGAGCCGCCGCCGGAGCAGCGCAGGCGATTCGCTGAACGGGTGGTGCGAGAAGCGGACGCGCTGGCACGCGTGATCGGCAACCTGCGCCAGCTGGCCGAGATCGAGGGCGAAGAGACTCAGGTGGAGCTCTCCCACTTCCCGCTCGAGGAGCTGATTCAGGAGAGCGCCGAACGGCTTCGCTCGGACCGACCGCTGCGGCTCTCGGTGCCGTCCGGTCTGGTGGTCGAGACCGATCGCGCCAAGCTCGGGCAGGTGCTGGGGAACCTGCTCGCCAACGCGGTCAAGTTCTCACCTACGGGCTCACCCATCGACGTGCAGGCGGAGGTGGCCGACGGAGAGGTCAGGATCAGTGTTCGCGACCGGGGACCGGGGATCTCGCCGGAGCACTGGGAGCGCGTCTTCGAGCGCTTTTACAAGGTGGACCGTGCTCGCTCACGGGCGACCGGCGGATCAGGGCTGGGCCTCGCGATCGCCAAGCACCTGATGATGGTGCTGGGCGGCCGGATCTGGACGCAGGCCGCCAGGGAGGGCGGCCAGGTGTTCACTTTGACGCTTCCGCAAGTTCGGAATAACGAGGCCATAACCAACCCTTAACCTGCAGTGACTATCCTCCACTCGAGGAGAGATGGGTTCACAACCAATGCGCAACGTCGTCACGCCGGAGCGGAAGCCCGCCCTTGAAGCCCTTTCGGGGCAGAGCCAGACCAAGCTTCACGTCCAGAACGTCTCCTTCTACTACGGAAAGTTCCGGGCTCTGAAGGACGTCAGCATGGACATTCCGGAGAAGCGGATCACGGCCATCATCGGCCCTTCCGGGTGCGGCAAGAGCACGCTGCTACGCATCTTCAACCGGATGTACGACCTGGTCCCCGGCAGCCGGGCCGAGGGCGCGGTCCTTCTGGACGGGCTGGAGGGCGAGGACATCATCAGCACCAGCCAGCTGCTGGAGCTCCGTCAAAAGGTGGGAATGGTGTTCCAGCGTCCGAGCCCCTTCCCCATGTCGATCAAGGACAACGTCGCCTTCGCGCCCCGTCTGCTGGGCTGGCACCGGCGCAAGATCGACGAGATGGTCGAGCGGAGCCTCCAGGATGCCGCGCTGTGGGACGAGGTCAAGGATCGCCTGAACACGCCGGCGACCTCGCTGTCGGGCGGTCAGCAGCAGCGCCTCTCCATCGCCCGCTGCCTGGCGGTGAGCCCGGATGTGATCCTCATGGACGAGCCCTGCTCGGCCCTCGACCCGATCGCGACGCTGAAGATCGAGGACCTGATGGTGGAGCTGGCCAGGCAGTACACGATCGTGATCGTGACCCACAACATGCAGCAGGCGGCCCGGGTCTCGGACTTCACCGCCTTCATGCTCATGGACACGGAGGAGCGCTACGGGGAGCTGATCGAGTTCTCCCCCACCACCGAGCTCTTCAACCGGCCTCGCGACAAGCGCACTGAGGACTACATCACCGGCCGCTTCGGCTAGTCCATGACACGCATAACGTTCGAGACGGAGCTCGCCAGTCTCCGAGAGTCCTTGCTGCGAATGGCCACCATGGTGGAATCCCAGATCGCCTCCGCCCTGGAGGCCCTGCGCAACAGAGACCGGGACATGGCCGACGAGGTTCGC
Organism: Candidatus Dormiibacterota bacterium; assembly: GCA_030946725.1. Taxonomy (GTDB): domain Bacteria; phylum Chloroflexota; class Dormibacteria; order Dormibacterales; family Dormibacteraceae; genus Nephthysia. The sequence continues at coordinate 5,051 of JALYYF010000514.1, read as the reverse complement.
GGCACCGACCAGCACCTCAATGAGCTCTTTCGCCAGATCCGGGAGCACTGCCTGATGGTCATCGCCACGCAGCAGCCGGTCGCCAGGGATCTCCGGACCTTGATGGGAGTGCAGTACATCACGATCGAGCTGGAGCGAATGGGCGACTACGCGGTTCGGATAGCGCGGATGACTTCAACCCTGTGCGAGCTGCCGGACAAGCCTCTGCGAGCCGAGCTTGGCGTCATGGGTGAGCTGGCCATCCAGCAGGTCCACGACATCCTCGACGCCCTGATCGAGCAGGACGTGGCCAAGGCCAAGGAGGTCGCCGGCAAGGACGACGAGATCGACCGCCTCTACCACCGGGTGTTCGACGAGCTGCTCGGAGAGATGGTCGACGGGACCGACGAGGCGGGCGCGCTGCGGGCTGTCACCCTCCTCCTGGTCGCGCACAACCTGGAACGCATCGCCGACCGCGTCACGAACGTCGCCGAAGACATCGTGTTCCTGGAGTCCGGGAACGTCGTGGAGCTCGGATGAAGCAGCGCCAGCTCGATATCACTGGCGTCGCTCCGGGTGCCAAGGTGCTCGTCGTGGAGGACGACGAAGGGATCCGCGAGACGCTGCGCTACAACCTGGCCCGGGCCGGCTTCGCGGTCCAGGAGGCATTCGACGGCACCGGCGGCCTGCGCACCTTCTTGGCCTCCGCGCCCGACCTGATCCTGCTCGACCTGATGCTGCCCGGCATGAGCGGGGTCGAGCTCTGCCGGACGATCAGGAAGACCAGCAGCGTCCCCATCATCATGCTGACCGCGAAGGACTCGGAGGTGGACAAGGTCGTGGGCCTCGAGCTCGGAGCCGACGACTACGTGACCAAGCCGTTCTCTGTGAGGGAGGTGCTGGCCCGCATCAACGCGGTGTTGCGGCGCAGCAATTCCGCGGACCACGGCCATGCCGTGCCCGAACGGGAGTCCATCGGCACCTTCACCATCGACCGTGCCGCCAGACGGGTGCGGCTGGACGGCTCCGAGATCAGGCTCACGGGTCGCGAGTTCGACCTCCTCTCCCACCTGCTGGCGCACTCGGGACGCGTGCAGAGCCGTGACGCGCTGCTGGAGAACGTCTGGGGATACGAGTTCATGGGAGACCGCAAGACGGTCGACGTGCACGTCCGCTGGCTGCGCGAGAAGTTCGTGGGCCGGGCGCCCTTCGACATCGCGACGGTGCGCGGCATCGGCTACCGGTTGGACCGCCAGGAAGACCCGGGCTGATGTCGACCGCGGCCGGCACGCGGCGACTGGAGCGGCGGGGTTCCCGGCCCGAGGGCTTCCTCGCCGTCACCATGGCCGTCAGCGTCATCGTGCCGGCGGCCCTCGTGCTGATGGTGCTTGTCCTGCTCCGGCAGGCCCAGCCGGCCATCCGGCAGTTCGGGCCGTCGTTCCTGTGGAAGACCGCCTGGAACCCGGTGAAGCTCGACTTCGGGGCGCTTCCCTTCATCTACGGCACCCTGCTGACCAGCGCGATCGCGCTCGCCATCGCCGTGCCTGTCGGTGTCGGCGTGGCGGTGTTCCTGGCGGAGCCCAGCGCGGCTCGCGTTCGCAGCGGCATCGGGCTCGGCGTGGAGCTGCTGGCGGCCATTCCCAGCGTCGTCTATGGCATCTGGGCCCTCTACGTGATGGCGCCGTTCGTGCTGCAGCACATCGAGACCCCGGTTGCCGCCCGGCTGGGCGCCATCCCCATCTTTGCCGGGCCCCCGCGGGCGACCAGCCTCTTCTCGGCTTCGGTGGTGCTCGCGGTGATGATCCTGCCCACCCTCGCCGCCGTGTCTCGGGACGTCATCAAGGCGGTGCCCGGCGGCCTGCGAGAAGCGAGCGTCGCGCTCGGCGCCACCTGGACGGAGACGATCTGGCGGGTGATCCTGCCAACCGCCCTGCCGGGCATCTTCGGAGCGACGATCCTGGCGCTGGGCCGTGCCCTGGGCGAGACCATCGCGGTCACGATGGTGATCGGAAACCGGCCTGAGATCCAGGCTTCCTGGTTCGCGCCGGCCTACACACTGGCCAGCGTCATCGCCAACGAGTTCGCCGAGGCGACCGGCAAGATCTACTCGTCGGCGCTGGTCGAGCTGGGCCTGATCCTGATCCTGGTCACCCTGACCGTCAACCTGGGTGCTCAGCTGCTCGTGCACTCCACCCACCGGCGGTCCGGCCGGTGAGCCGCAACCGCCGGCGGCGAGCCGCCAACGCGGCGGTCAAGGTCTTCGTCTACCTGCTGGCCGTGGTTGCGCTGGTCCCATTGGGGCTGGTGCTCCTCTACACGACGCTCAACGGCCTTCCGGCCCTGCAGCACCCCGAGTTCTTCACGAACGTCGAACGACCGGTCGGCATCCCCGGGGCCGGTGTCTCGCACGCCATCGTCGGGACGCTGATCATGGTCGGAATAGCCTCCCTGATGGCGATCCCCGTCGGCGTGCTCGGCGGCGTCTACCTCGTGGAGTACGGCCACGGCCCCTGGGCAAGGTGGGTCCGTCTCTCCGCGGATGTGCTGGCCGGCGCGCCCTCGATCGCCATCGGGCTGTTCGCGTACGCACTGGTCGTGGCCCCGTTCCACCACTTCTCGGCGCTCTCGGCGTCGATTGCCCTCGCCGTGCTCATGCTTCCCATCGTGGTCAGGACCAGCGAGGCGGCGATCGGCCTGATACCAGGAGGTCTTCGAGAGGCGGGGCTCGCCCTGGGCCTGCCCCGCTGGCGGGTGGCGCTGCAGCTCATCCTGCCGGCTGCCGTGCCGGGAGTGGCCACGGGCGCACTGCTCTCGGTCGCCCGCGCCGCCGGGGAGACGGCACCCCTGCTGTTCACCGGGTTCGGAAACCGGTTCTTCAGCTTGAATCCGAGCGGTCCCATGTCAGCGCTACCGCTCATCGTCTTCCACGACGCCCTGACGCCCTATCCCTCCCTGCAGCAGCAGGCCTGGGGCGCGGCACTCCTGCTGGTTGCCATGGTCCTCATCGTCAACCTGGCAAGCCGAATCGTGCTGCGCCGGCAGATCGCCCTGGCCAATCGGCTGTAGGCGGCCCCCGGCGGGTCCCCATGCCGCCAGAGACTATCGACGCGCCGCGTCCCAGCCCGTAGGTCCCCTCAGCTGCTCGACCTCCGCCAGGAAGTCGACCACCGCCTCGTGCGAGACGCCGGGCTGATCCGTGAAGAAGATGTGGCTGGCCTGGGGCAGCATCAGCAGGCGGGCGCCCTGGATCTCCGCGGCCAGCCGCCGCCCGTTGGCCGGCGGTACCAGCCGGTCGGACTCTCCATGGATGACCAGCACCGGCATCGTCAACTGCGCCAGCCGGCTGCATGACTCCCAGCCTGTGGTCCCCTGGAGCTGGGCCAGGTAACCCTCCGAAGTCGGGAAGGTCCGCAGCCGGATCGCCAGGTCCTCCTCTATCCGCTCCCGCGGCGTGCTTTCGTCGTAGGTGTACGGGATCATGACCCTGATCCCCTCCTCGGCCCTCATCGAGGCTCGGGCGACGAGCTTCTCGAGCACCTCAGGCTCCGCAAGCACGGCCTCCGGGCCGCCGCAGCTGGTGCAGCCCAGCACGAGCGAGCGGACACGGTCGGGAGCAGCCAGTGCGAGCTCCTGGGCGATGTATCCGCCCATCGATATGCCGAAGACGTGAGCCCTCGCCGCTCCCGCAGCTTCCATCACCGCGGCCGTGTCGGAAGCCATGAGGCCGATCGGATAGGGTCCTGCAGGGACGTCGCTCCGGCCCACCCCACGGTTGTCGAAGGCGATCACCCGATGGTGGCGCGCCAGTACCGGGATCGTCCGGTGCCACATCTCGGACGAGTAGCCAAGCCCCTGGATCAGGAGGAGATCGGTTCCCTCTCCGTGCTCCTCCCAGTAGATCCTCGCGCCTCGGTTCTCTGCGTACGGCATTCCCAGAACTCCAGGTTGGTCCTTCCCATTCTCACTCAGGCGAGCCCTTCGAATGGCGTGAGGCGGCGGGACACGGGGGCGAATAGAGCAGTGGCAGGGGTGCGCGGAGACGGCGTGACGAGGTCTCCGAGGCAGGGCCCCCGACCCCTTTCACATCCTCGCCCACGACGCTCTCCTGCTGAGTCCTTCAGGCCCGCTGCTGGTGCGGGCAGGCGCTCTTCCGGGCCTCCCCCGAGATGGCTCATCTGGCGCCGGAGTGAGACCCTGGCCAGGCTGCTCCGGCTGGACAAGCTGCTGCGCCTCGGCCTCCCGCCGGTAGGCTGGAGACGGAGGGACGAGATGATCGACATGAGCCGTGCCCATCCGAAGGAGGTCCGCCAGCTCTTCCGGTCTGGCGAGTGGAGCCAGCCGACCTCCGGCGTCTGCCTTGGATACCTGCAGGCCAACCTGGCCATCCTGCCCCGGGACCTGGCCGACGACTTCCGCGAAGTGTGCCTGGCCAATCCGGGACCCATGCCGCTGATCGACCTGACGGCCCCCGGCAGCCCGGTGCCGCAGCGGGTGGCACCGGAGGCCGATCTTCGCACCGACCTACCGCGCTACCGCGTCTACCGGTATGGCCTCTTCGACGAAGAGGTGACGGACATCAGCGGCCTCTGGCGGGACGACCTGGTCGCCTTCCTGCTGGGCTGCAGCTTCACCGCGGAGGCCAAGCTGCTGGAGGCAGGGGTTCGCCTTCGTCACATCGAGCTTGGTCAGAACGTGGCGATGTTCAAGACATCGATCGAGTGCCGGCCACGAGGGATCTTCCACGGTCCCATGGTGGTGTCGATGAGACCCATCGCCCGCGACAAGGTGCAGCTGGCGACCAGCGTGACTTCGGAGTACCCGCTGGCACACGGCAGTCCTGTGCACGTGGGCGACCCGGCGGCGATCGGCATCCAGGACCTGCGCTCGCCGGACTGGGGTGACGCCATCGAGCCGCTGCCCGACGAGGTGCCGGTGTTCTGGGCCTGCGGAGTCACACCCCAGGCGCTGATCATCTCCGTCCAGCCCGAATTCGCCATCACGCACGCCCCAGGCCACATGTTCATCACCGACGTGCCCGACACCGAGATCCGCGGCCGCGACCCCCTTGGTCC
>JALYYF010000459.1 GCA_030946725.1 Candidatus Dormiibacterota bacterium | reverse complement strand
CGTCGCCGATCGGAACAAGGGCCCGAACCGCGCCCTCGGTCGTCTCGGGCAGCGCGCCGGCGTCGCCCACGACCACGACCAGGCCGCTCGCCATCGCCTCCACGGCGGCGATCCCGAAGTTCTCCTGGGCGCTGGGCAGGGCGAACACCGAGCTGGCGGCGAAGGCGCGCATCAGCTCCTCGCGGGGGAGGTGGCCCTCGACTGAGACGGCGGGGAGGCTCGCGGCACGCCGGCGCACCTCGCCCAGCTGGGGGCCATGGCCGACCAGGCGCAGCCTGCTGCCCGGCCGCTCCCGAAGCAGCAGCGGCCAGGCCGCCAGCAGGTCCGGCACCCGCTTGCGCGGATAGAGATGGGCCACACAGAGCACCGTCTGCTGCCGAGGGATCCCGCGCGGCAGACGCGCGCGCCACGCCGCCAGGTCGAAGGGCTCGGGGACCACGTGGAGGCGCTCGGGCGGCGTCCGGTAGTGGCGGCGGACGGCCTCGGCCGAGTATCGGGAGGGCACGACCACGGCGCTGGCGGCCGCGGTCGCCTGCCGTTCCCAGCGGCCCTGCAGCCCCAGCAGCCTTCGGGTCAGGCCGCGCTCGTACGGGAGCACCTCGGGATAGATGCCCTTGAGCACCGCGACGTAGGGCCGTCCCGCCGCGGCCGCCGCCCTCGCCGCGTCGCCGTCCACGCCGAGCACGACGTCGCTCTTCGTCAGCCTCGCCGGGTCCAGGGATCGGTTGAACCACCAGCGCCTGAACGTCAGGCTGGGCCCACTCGCTCGCGGGGCCACGGTGTCGACCGTATGGCCCCGGCTCGTCAGCGCGGCGCTGATCTCGCGGACGGCGACGGCCGTCCCAGAGCCGCCGCGCACGTCGAGCGGGACGGAGCAGACGACGGCGACTTTCACCGACCGGCCGGTCTTAGTGGTGGCGGTGGATGAGATCGAGGAACTCGGCCCGCGTCCGCGCATCCTCGCGGAAGCAGCCCAGCATGCAGGAGGTGACGGTCTGGCCGCCGACCTTCTCGACGCCCCTCATCTCCATGCAGAGGTGCCGCGCCTCGACGACCACCGCGACTCCGTGCGGCCGGGTCACCCGCTCCAGCCCCTCGGCGATCTGCCGGGTCATCCGCTCCTGGAGCTGAAGCCGGTGGGCGAAGACGTCGACCACGCGAGGGATCTTGCTCAGTCCGACCACGCGCCCGTCCGGCTGATAGGCGACGTGCGCGACGCCGAAGAAGGGCAGCAGGTGGTGCTCGCAGAGGCTGTAGAACTGGACGTCCCTCACCAGCACCATCTCGTCGTATTCCTGCTCGAATAGCGCGTCACCGATCGCGTCGGTCGCGTCCATGTCATAGCCCTCGGTGAGCTGTCGATAGGAGCGAGCCACACGCTCCGGTGTGTCGACCAAACCCTCGCGATCCGGCTCCTCGCCGAGCTCGACCAGCATCTGGCGTACGAGCCCGGTCAGCCGGCCCTGTAGTTGCGGGGCCGTCTTCACCGGGTCACCTCGACGGAATTGTTCTCGGACTCGACCAGCCGCAGGCGCCGGAGACGGCCCTTTCCGAGCGCCCCGTCGAGCTGCTTCCAGAACGCCAGGGCGAGGTTCTCGGCGGTGGGTATCACGCCTTCCAGGAAGGCGACGTCGTGGTTCAGGTGGCGGTGGTCCACGTGGCGGACGACGGCCTCCTTGACGGTCCGGTCGAGGTCCTTCAGGTTGATGACCATCCCGGTGTCAGGGTGGGGCTCTCCGCCCACCGAGACCTCGAGGACGTAGTTGTGCCCGTGGTCGCCGGCACACTGGCCGAAGACTTCCTGGTTGCGCTGCTCGTCCCAGTCGGGCCGGCGAAGCACGTGGGCGGCGGCGAAGGTCACGCGGCGGGTGACGACCAGCGAGGTTGGCGAACCGAGCCCCGAGGCCTCCCCTTGGTCGGGGCTTATCTTGAGCATCCTAGCGCTACATATACTGACACCCAGTGCGCTACGCCGAGGCTGTGGAGACGGCTCCTCCCGGGAGTGACCGCTTCCAGGCCAGGGACGTGGCCCGGCTGAGCCCGGCGGCGCTGAACCTGCTCTTCGAGCCGGGGCCCAGCGCTCCGCCGCTGGAAGACCTGGCCGCGGCACTCGCGCCGGAGCCCTCCGCCCTGTACCAGGTGGCCTCTGCGCTCCCGCCGGCCAGGGCTGAGCGCCTGCTCCGCCTGGGACAGCGCCCGGTACCGCCCGGCGAGAGGACCGCGGCCGCCCGCCGCCTGGTCCGTGGAGCCTTCTGGTTCCTTGCCTACGAGCTCGCCTTCGAGCTCTGGGACCGCCTGGCGGCGGCCGAGCCGGTCGCGCCCGAGCTGGTGGCCGACCTTCCCGCGGACGGCGCGCGCGTCCTGGACGTCGGAGCCGGGAGCGGGCGGCTGACGGCCGCCCTGGCCCCGCGCGCGGCGCTGCTGGTCGCCGTCGAACCCAGCCCGCCGCTGCGCCGGCTGCTGGCGGAGCGCTTTCCCTGCGTCTGCGTGGTCGCCGGAGTCGGCCACCGCCTGCCGCTCGTTTCGGGCTGGGCCGA
>JALYYF010000499.1 GCA_030946725.1 Candidatus Dormiibacterota bacterium | reverse complement strand
CGGTCACGAACATGAGCTTGCCCTCGACCTGGGCGCCGGCCTTGATCAGGGCATTGGCCTCGGAGTGGAGGCAGCCGCAGCGCCCCGGCTCGCTGCTGTCGCAGCTGTTCGGCAGCCCCCTGGCGTTGCCGTTGTAGCCGATGCCCAGGACCTGCGTCAGGTCCCCGGTGGTGATGACGCTGCCGATCTGGTTCCTGGCGCAGGTCGAGCGTTTGGCCAGCTCCTCGGCCATCCGCATGTAGACCTCCTCCAGCGGGATGCGCGCCGGCGCGTCCTGCGCAGGATCCTCATGTGAGCGTGAGGTGGGTGTCGCGGCGGAGACGATGGCTTCCATCGCGGACATGTTAAGCGGGTTGCCGCCCCCAGGCGGAGGGTCTACACTGCCCACATGTTGTTCTCCGAACTGCTGTTCGTACTTCTACTTGTAGCCGTCCTCGCCGTGACGACAGCGGTCGGGTTCCTGGTCGCGAGCGTGAACAGGAGAACCGAGGCCCAGGGAGCCGAGCTCGCACAGATGCGGGCGCAGCTGGCGCTGGGTGGCCAGGCCCAGGATTCGGCGGTGCTCGAGCTTCGCGACCGGCTGGGACAGGCTCAGTCTGTGCTCGAGGGTGTGCGCACGGCTGTCACGGCCCGCCAGGAGATCGAGGAGGAGGCGCGCCGGAGCCTCCGCCGGCTGGAGGCGGTGGTCGCCGGCAGTCCGGCCCGAGGCGCGGCCGGCGAGAACATACTCGAGGAAGCGCTCCGCCATCTGCCGCCCGAGATGGTCCAGCGAAACGCCTGGATCAAGGGCAGGGTCGTGGAGTTCGCGCTTCGCCTTCCCGGAGGCAAGCTGCTGCCGGTCGACTCCAAGTGGACCTCCGGGGCGGCCCTCGAGGAGGCGGCGAAGCCTGACCTCGAACCCTCCCGCCGGGCGCAGCTGGCCAGCCTGATCGAGCGGGACGTAGAGAGACGAGCGCGCGAGGTGAGCCAGTACATCGACCCGGCCATCACCGCCCCCTTTGCTCTCGCCGTCGTGCCCGACGGCGCCTTCGCCACTTGCCGCGGCGCCTTCGCTGACGCCCATCGCCGTCACGTGATCATCGTCGGCTACTCGATGGCCCTTCCCTACCTGCTCGCCGTCTATCAGATGCACCTCCAGTTCGCGCGCAGCGTCGACATGGAGAACCTTCAGGCCTGCCTCATGGACGTCGAGCGTCACCTGGACGGCCTGGAGGGCGTACTCGAGAACAAGCTTCAGCGGGCCCTCACCATGCTGGGCAACACCTACCAGGAGGGCAGGCAGGCGGTTGCCCGCATCCGGGCCTCGGTACAGAGCATCCAGGCGGCCGAACGCATCGAGCCTCTGGACCGCCTCACGGGGTTCGTGGGTTCTCCGCATTCCGATCCGGACGCGGGACGGGGAGCGCCGGAGGCGGCGCAGCGGAATGAGCCACTCGAAGCGCTGCGCCGGTGACCGTACCCAATCTGCCGAGTCGGCTCAGACGCGCGCCGACTGTCCGCCCGGTGTCCGCCGGCGGCGGGCAAACTGACCGGCGTGAATCGCCCCTCCGCCCCACCGACACCTGTGTCGCCGCCGGTCCTGGTCAGCGAGATCGGGCGGCTCGGCAGCCTGCTGGACGAGCTGACGCCGCTTCTCGGTCGTGGGCTTCCCCCCCGTCTGCAGGCCCTTCGCAGCAATGTGGAGCTGGCACTGGCACGACCGGAGTCGTTGGAGACGGCACAGAACCAGCTCGACTTCATCGAGGAGTTCGCCGACGCCGTCTGGGGAGAACCGCTCCTCTCCCTCGCCGGCCAGGGCCTCGCCGCGCCGTCGGGCGGTCCCCGGCCATCTTGCCTGTGCCAGCTGCTGGAATCCTGGGAGCAGCTGGATCGGCTCTCCGAGCTCCTCTGTCAGGACGCGGAGGCATGGCACAGGAGGCGCATGCTCGGCGCCGCGCAGCCCGTGTGGGGCGGGCGACACTCCCCAGTTTGAGCACAGGGATGACCCTTTCTTCCACACCCTCTCCACAGCCTGCCAACAGGGCAGCCATCAACATGTTGGGCTCAGTCGGCGTCCCACGTCGAACATATTGTGTACAGAGCTTGACAATGGCCGCTCGAGGCGGTAGAGTTGGCGACGTCGAATCGAGGCCCTGGGGCAGATCATGGCGGGCATGCTCTGGGGCCTCTTCCAGTCTCCCGCGAGCGGTGCGCCTGGCACCTCGGGGAGCGAAGTCCTAGACAGGAGGCTTCCCAGACCAAGATGGCCAAAAACGTAGTCGACGTTGCAGCGGGGAGAAGTCGCCAGGAGGGGGACGGAGCCGGCTCCGAGCGAGGGCTTCGGTTCCAGCGTTACTTCACTCCTCCCGAGAGCAGCGCCTACGACCTGATCGAGTGGGAGCGACGGACAGCCTCCATCACCAACGAGAAGGGGGCCGTGATCTTCGAGCAGAAGGACGTGGAGGTACCCAGCTCCTGGTCCCAGCTCGCGATCAACGTTGTCGCCCAGAAGTACTTCCGCGGCCACCTGGGCAGCCCGGACCGAGAGTCCAGCATCCAGCAGCTCGTCGACCGGGTGGTGGACACGCTGGCCCGCTGGGGCGTCGAAGGGGGGTACTTCGCCGGCGACGACGACGCCGCCAACTGGAGTGAGGACCTGCGCTGGCTCCTCGCCACCCAGCACGCCTCCTTCAACAGCCCGGTCTGGTTCAACATCGGTGTCGCCGGCCGCGCTCAGCAGGCCTCCGCCTGCTTCATCAACTCCGTCCAGGACACCATGGAATCGATCCTGGAGCTGGTGAAGACGGAGGGAATGCTGTTCAAGTTCGGCTCCGGGACCGGCACCAACCTCTCGGTTCTGCGCTCCTCCAAGGAGACTCTCGCCGGGGGCGGGACCGCCTCGGGACCTGTCTCCTTCATGCGCGGGTACGACAGCTTCGCGGGCTCCATCAAGTCGGGCGGGACGACGCGGCGGGCGGCCAAGATGGTCATCCTCAACGCCGACCATCCCGACATCCTCGAGTTCGTCAACTGCAAAGCTGAGGAGGAGAAGAAGGCCTGGGCGCTGATCGAGGCAGGGTTCGAGGCCGGGTTCAACGTTCCCGGTGGCGCCTACGACTCGGTCCAGTTCCAGAACGCGAACCACTCGGTGCGGGTGACGGACGAGTTCATGAGAGCCGTGGAGGAGGACGCCGACTGGCTGACCCGCGCGGTCACCGATGGCCGCCCACTCGACCGCTACCAGGGCAGGGAGATCTGGAAGGCGATCGCCGAGGCAGCCTGGATCTGCGGTGACCCCGGCCTGCAGTTCGACACCACCATCCAGGATTGGAACTGCGTGCCCAACTCCGGCCGCATCAACGCCACCAATCCCTGCAGCGAGTTCGTCTTCGTGGACGACACGGCCTGCAACCTGCTCTCCCTGAACCTGATGAAGTTCCAGGATGCGGAGGGCCGGTTCGACGTGGACAAGTTCCAGCACGCGGTCGACCTGTGCTTCACCGCCCAGGAGATCCTGGTCTCCAACGCCTCGTATCCAACTCCGGCGATAGCGAAGAACTCGGAGCGCCTCCGCCCGCTGGGTCTCGGGTACGCAAACCTGGGCGCCCTGCTGATGTCGCTGGGCCTCGCCTATGACTCCGACGAGGGTCGCCGCTACGCGGGCGGGATCACCGCCATCATGACGGGCCGGGCCTACGCGCAGTCGAGTCGCATGGCAGCCGTGAAGGGGCCTTTCGCCGACTTCGAGCAGAACCGAGAGGCGATGCTGGGCGTGATGGCCAAGCACCGGGCGGCGGCCCACGTGCTGCCGAGCGGCGGCATCGCCGACGACGTGGTGCTGGCGGCGCGGACGACCTGGGATGAGGCGCTTGCGCTGGGTGAGAAGCACGGCTACAGGAACGCGCAGGCCACGGTCCTCGCCCCCACCGGCACGATCGGACTGATGATGGACTGCGACACCACCGGCATCGAGCCCGACCTGGCGCTGGTCAAGTACAAGAAGCTGGTGGGGGGCGGCCTGCTGAAGATGGTCAACTC
>JALYYF010000454.1 GCA_030946725.1 Candidatus Dormiibacterota bacterium | reverse complement strand
TGGCGAAGATCTCCCGGACCGTGAGTGGGCTGCGCTCCCAGTCGCGGTCGTCGCCCAATGCCGCCGCGACGGCACCTGCCAGCGAGCGCACGGCCCCGGTCAGGTCTCCCGCCGCCGCCAGCCGGTCGGCCTCCGCAAAGCGATCGCGTGCGGCCTCCTCCAGCGCTGACGTGGTCTGCCGGGCCTCTCGCCGGGGGCCCCTGCGGATTGCCCGGAGCAGGAAGAAGAGCATCACCGCGAGACAGGTCGCTCCGGCGGCCAGGACCGCCCAGAACACCACCGAGAAGGCCCGGCCGCCTCCTCTCTCCAGGAGCCAGACGACGAGCGAGAGCACCAGGTATCCCAATCGATCCGTCAGCGACGGTCCCCCGTTCAGCGCCGCGTAGCGCGGCTGGGAGAGGATGTCCCGGAGCGCCGAGCTCGACCGGCCGGGAGCCGGCGTGAAGGCCGGCGAGCGCGCGGCCGCGGAGAGGGCGGTCAGCCGGGCCCGCGCGTCGGCGACGTTGGGCGGGGTGGTCCGCAGCTCCTCGAGGATCTCACGCTGGCTGTCAGCGGTCCCCGCCTCCAGCTGGTTGGCCGCCTGCCTGGCCACCTGGGGATCGTCGGCCGGTCCCAGACGGAGGGTCTGAAGGGCGCGATCGACGGAATCCGCGTAGTCGGATCCAGCCGCAGCCGATGCGAGCGGCTGGACCGCCAGCGCCATCACGGAAAGCGTGCACAGCAGCGCCGCTCCGAGCCGGCGGCTCAGACGCCACCCCCGCCGCGGACCTGGGCGGCCAGCTGGTCCAGGTCGAAGCTCTCCTTGCGGATCCTGAGGTCGAAGTAGAGCAGTACCAGGCAGAGATACAGAACCGGTGTGATCGCCGCCGTGCCAAGCGTGCTGACCGTGATGGCGATCGACCCGCGGACGAGCGGCGAGACGAAGGGCACCACCGCGGCTAGCGGCAAGGCGACGGCACCCAGGATCGAGTTCATCACCGCCTGGATCACCACGACTACCGCGAGGATGCCGAAGATCCGCCACCAGTTGCCTCGCGTCAACTGCCAGCTGCGCCGGATCGACTGCACGGGACCCACGCCCTCGGCGAGCAGGGCAGGCACCGAGACCGACCAGCGAACCACGATCCACAGGGCCACCGGCAAGCAGAGGAACAGTGGGACCAGCAGGACGCCAAGCAGGGCAACACCGAGCAGGGCCCAGTAGCGCCGGAGGACACCCCGGAAGCAGGACGCCAGCGTCACCGGCCTGCCCAGGGCGACGTCGATGGCGGCCAGCGTGATCGCCCCTTCTATGAACGGCACGAGCAGTATGGCCAGCACGTACTGAAGGCCGAGGGCGGCGAAGTTGAGCTGTGGCGGCTGGGTCGACTGCGGCTGCGAGCCGCTGAAGGCCTGGTTCAGCACAGCCGCGGACGTCCCCAGCTGGTCCGCCTGGCCCGAAAGGATCTGCAGGACGAGAGTCGGCAGCGCCAGCATCAGCGATATCGACGCCAGCAGCCAGAAGTGGCGCCGGTAGACGCGAAACACGTCGTCCAGCAGTTCACCGAAGCTGAGCGGGCGAAGCCGCAGCGTGGGAGTGCCGCCGGGCGGGGTGGGCGGCCAGGACGGTGAGCCGGGATAGAACGGCTGCCCGGGCCAGGGGCCAGGCTGTCCGGGCGCCGGGGGATATTGCCCTGGCGGTCGCTGCCATGGGGGCGGCTCTGCCGGCGGGTATCCACCAGGAGGGTTACCCGGCGGTGGCTGATCGGGCGGTCGCTGCCCGGGTGGCGGCGGCGGGTAGGACCCTGGAGCCGGCGGCGGCCCCGGTACTGGAGTTGGCTGGCCCGGCGGTGGCGGCGGTGGATAGGAGCCTGGCGGCTGCCCGGGCGCGGCTGGTGACTGCCCCGGCCCAGGTGGCGGCGGGTAGGAGCCTGGCGGCGGCGGCGGGGCCGGCGGTGGTGGTTGCCCTGGCCGTGGTGGCGGCGGATAGGAGCCGGGCGGCGGTGGCAATGGCTGCCCTGGTGGCGGTGGTGG
>JALYYF010000475.1 GCA_030946725.1 Candidatus Dormiibacterota bacterium | reverse complement strand
CGTGACCTGCCTGTATAGTGTTGCCACCGGTTGTGAGCCGGTCTGAAAAGGGGTGGACTCGGGGGAGCCAGGGGGCGCCCTGAGGTCGAATGTGAGGAGGTTGGGTCTGTGGTCGAGGCGATGATCTTTGCCCGCGCCGCCCTGTATCGGCTGCAGGTCGTGCGTGAGCTGCGCGGCAACGGTGGACAGCGCGGTCAGGGCATGTCGGAGTACGCGCTCATCCTGGTTCTGGTCGCCATCGCGGTGATAGTGGCCCTGACGGCGGTCGGCAAGCAGCTATCAAGCGTCTTCGACAAGATCAAGACAGCGCTCAGCGTCGGCTGACCGGGCCGCCCACCACGGGCCTTTGGAAAGCGTTTAACGCGCACGTCCAGTCCGCGACGGACAGCGTCCGCAACCTCGGGCCGCTCCTCTCCATTGCGGCACGTGTCTGACGCGGCAGTCCGCACGCTCCAGCCCTAGCCAAGCCGCGTCCCCGTCCACGCCGATGACCAGGCTGCAAGGGACGCAGCGCGCCGGCGACCAGCCGTTCCTGGAGGCTCGTTAGTGGCCGCAAGGTCGAAACTGGAGGACGCCGCCGCTGATCCAGGAGCTGCGGCGAAGAGATTGTGGTGGACGCCCGAGGAGATTCGGCGTCCGTTGGAGAAGCACAGGGGAGCAGAAGACGATATGACTGCGGTGATCGCAACACGCGGCCTGCGCCGCACATTCAAGTCCCGCAAGGGCCCGGTCGAGGCGGTGGCGGGGATCGACCTGAGCGTGCCGGAGGGCCAGATCTTCGGCTTCCTCGGCCCCAACGGCGCCGGTAAGACGACGACGCTGCGCATGCTTTCGACTTTGCTCCCGCCCACGTCGGGTGAGGCGACGGTGGCCGGAGCCGACCTGCTCAAGGAATCCGGCCGGGTGCGCGAGCGGATCGGCTATGTAGGCCAGAAGGGTGGCACCGATCCGCAGGTCGCCGGTCGCGCCGAGCTGGTCCTGCAGTGCCGCCTCTACGGCATGAACGCGCGCCAGGCCAAGGAGCGTGCCGCCGAGCTGATCACCATGCTGGAGCTCGAGTCCTGCGCCGACCGCCGGACGGACACGTACTCTGGCGGCCAGAAGCGGCGGCTGGACATCGGCATCGGGCTGGCCCACCGGCCGCAGCTGCTCTTCCTGGACGAGCCCACGACCGGCCTTGACCCGCAGGCGCGCTCCCGTATGTGGAGCGAGGTCAAGCAGCTTCGCGAGAGTGGCACCACCGTCTTTCTCACCACGCATTACCTGGAGGAGGCCGACGCCCTCTGCGACCAGCTGGCGATCATCGATCAGGGCAAGATCGTGGTGCAGGGCACTCCCGACGAGCTGAAGCGGCAGGTCGCGGGTGACCTGGTCACGCTCTCCGTCGACGGCCCCCAGGAGCCTGCCCTCGAAGTTTTGGAAGGCCAGGCCTTCGTCCGCGAGACGTCCCTCGAAGGCGGGCTCGTGCGCCTCTATGTCGATCGCGGCGAGGTCGCGATGCCGGCGATCCTGCGGCTGCTGGAAGGCGCCGGTCTCCAGCTGCGCACGATCTCACTCTCCAGGCCCAGCCTGGACGACGTCTTCCTGCGCCAGACCGGCCATTCGCTGCGAGAACAGGTCGCCTGAATGAAACTGCTGAGAGACATCTGGCTCGTCTTCGAACGCTACTTCGGGATCTTCGTGCGCAACCCCGCCTGGGTCGTAATCGGCGTGGTGCAGCCCGCCCTCTACCTGCTCCTGTTCGCCCCACTGTTGAAGTCGATCGCCGCCGTGCCTGGCTTCCCCCGCGGCGGTGCCTACAATGTCTTCGTCCCCGGCCTGCTGGTGCAGCTCGGCATGTTCGGCGCGGCGGGCGTCGGCTTCGGATTGATCGCCGAGCTCCGCTTCGGCGTCATCGAACGGCTCCGCGTGACCCCGATCAGCCGGGTCTCGCTGCTGCTCGGCCGGGCCCTCCGCGACATCGTCGTCCTGCTCATCCAGGCGGCCATCCTCATCATCGTCGCGCTCCCCTTCGGGCTCAGCATCGACTTCGCGGGCGTGCTGATCGTTCTGGGGCTGGTCGCCCTGATCGGCCTAGCCATCGCCTCGGTCGCCTACGCCGCCGCGCTCTTACTGCGCAGCGAGGACTCCTACGCCCCGCTGATCTTCACCGCCACGCTTCCCCTCCTGCTCCTGTCCGGCGTACTCCTCCCTCTGTCGCTGGCGCCGCAGTGGCTGCGCGTGATTGCCAACCTGAACCCGCTGGCCTACGCGGTGGACGCGGCCCGAGCCGTCTTCAACGGCCACCTCGACGACCCCAGCGTCCTCAAGGGTGTCGCCATCATGGCCGTCCTGGCTCTGATCTCAACCGTGGCAGCCGCTCGGCAGTTCGGACGGGCCGTGGCTTGACTCAAACCGTGCTGGGTGGTTGACGGGCCGGGGGGCATACGTACCATGAATCGCATTCAGGCGGGCTAGGGAGGAGACGAGGATGCGCGAGCACATCGAGTTCGACGCCGAGGGCGTGACGCTGCGCGGGTGGTTCTACCGGCCGGACAACACAGGAACAGAGGTCCCCTGCGTCGTGATGGCGCACGGTTTTTCGGCTATCAAGGAGATGCGCCTGGACGAGTACGCGGAAGTCTTCTCCGACGCCGGACTGGCGTGCGTCGTCTACGACAACCGCGGCTTCGGCGCATCGGACGCCGCCCCAGGCAAGCCGAGGCAGGAGATCGACCCCTGGGAGCAGATCCGCGACTACCAGCACGCGATCACGTACGCCCAGTCCCGCCCGGAGGTCGACGCGAACCGCATCGGCGTGTGGGGCTCCAGCTACTCCGCCGGGCACTCCTACGTCGTCGCGGCGATCGATCGCCGCGTCAAGGCCGTCTGTGGCCAGGTGCCGCTCATTTCCGGGCGGCGTGCCTTCGAGATGCTCGTCCGCCTCGACTTCTGGGAGCAGACCTGGCAGCAGCTCGCCGCGGATCGCCTTGCCCGAGCGCGTGGCGAGGCGCCGGGCATGCTCCCGGTCGTCGACCCGGACCCGACGGCGCAGTCGGCGCTGCCAACGCCCGACTCCTACCAGTTCTTCTCGGCGTACGAGGGCACCTCGTGGAAGAACGAGGTGACGCTACGCACGATTGAGATGTTCCAGGGCTATGAGCCAGGCGAGTACCTCAAGCGCAT
>JALYYF010000462.1 GCA_030946725.1 Candidatus Dormiibacterota bacterium | reverse complement strand
GCCGCCGCCTGCGCCGAAGCCGCGCGCTCCGCATCCGCGGCCGCCGCCAGGGTGGCCGGACTGCGCGCCGAGATCCAGGGCCTCGACGCCTTGCGACCAGCCCCCGCCGGCGGCCTGCACCGCCTGGGCGACGTCGTTCTCGCCCGCCCGGGCTACGAGGCGGCCCTCTCAGCGGTGCTCGGCCCCCTGGTCGACGCCTGGACCGCTCCCAGCGGGGACGCCGCACAGGCGGCGGCCACCTCGGCCGGCGAGCAGGCCACGGTGCTCTATCCGGCCCCTGGTGGCGAGGTGCTGCCGGGCTCGCTCCTCGAGCACGTGGACGTCGAGCCGGGGTTCGAAGAGCTCGCGGTCCGGCTCCTCGGACGCCTGGTCGTGGGACGAGAGGTGACCGTGGAGGGAGTCTTCCGGGAGCCTGGACTGGTCCGCGCCGGCAACGATCCCCGAGTGCGGCTGGCCGCCCGCAGGCGCCGGCTCGCCGCCGAGGTGGCGAGCCTGGAATCTCTGGGGGCCGGTGTTTCCGGCGCGGAGGAGCGCAGGCGCCGGGCCGAGGCGCGCCTGGGCGAGCTGCGGTCGGCCGCCTCGCAGCGACCGCAGATCGACGACGCCACGCGACAGCTGGAGGCGGCGCGGCGGGAGGAGGCGGACGGCCGGGTGCGGCTCCCCGAACTGGAAGGGGCGGTCGCCGCGGCCGAGGCCGACGCGGGCCGGCTGGCCCAGGCGGCCGAGCAGAACGAGCGCCTGCTCGCAGAGCATCGCGCCGACGTCCGCCGCCTGGACATGGAGCGGACCCGCTGGCGCGAACGCCGACAGGACCTGCTCCGCCAGCTCGCGGCGGTCGATCGCGACCTCGAGAGCATCGCCCAGGCCCGAGCCAACCGCGCTCAGCGGGCGGAGGAGGCGCGGGTCCACGCTAACGCGGTCGCGGCCGCGCTGCCGGGCCTCCGCGAAGCGGTCGCCGCAGCGCAGGCCCGCCTGGAGGAGGCGGAACGGGAGTCTCCCGAGGAGGAGGCGGGGCTGGCCGGAGCCGCACGGCAGCTGGTCGCCGCTGAGGAGGCACGCGTCGACGCGCGATTGAAGGTCTCGACCCTCGAAGGCAACCTGGGCCTGGTCAGGCGCGACGCGGAGCTGGCGGCCGCCCGGATGGAGGAGCTGCGATCGCGGATGCCCGCAGGCCTGGCACCTGAGGAGGTCCCTGGCGGCAAGGCCCGGGAGCGCGAGATGCGGCAGCTGGAAAGGCGGCTGGAAGAGATCGGGCCGACCAACGCCCTGGCCGAGAACGAGTGCACCGAGCTGGAGCAGCGCTACGGCAACCTGGTGTCCCAGCTGGACGACATCGCCGCAGCAAGGACCGACCTGGAGGAGCTGGTCGGGAGGCTGCGCGAAGAGGAGGAGGGCCGCTACGAAGCGGTGTTCGGCGCTGTGGCCGCCAACTTCCTCGAGTACTTCAAGGAGCTCACCGCGGGAGGCGGAGCCACTCTCAAGCACTCCGCCGGGGACGATGGGCCGCGCAGCGGCGTCGAGATCCTCGTGCAGCCGCCGCGAAAGCGGCTGCAGAACGTCACCCTTCTCAGCTCGGGTGAGCGGGCGCTGACGGCGCTCGCCCTGGTCCTCGCCCTCCAGGCCATCAATCCCGCGCCCTTCACGATCCTGGACGAGGTGGATGCGGCCCTCGACGACGCCAACGTGAGCCGCTTCGGCGAGATGATCCAGAGATTGGGCCGGGAGCGCCAGCTGATGGTGATCACCCACAACCACATGACCATGGCCAGCGCCTCGGCGCTGTACGGGGTGCACGTCGACGAGAGTGGCGCGTCACATCTGGTCTCGGTGCGGCTGCAGGACATGCAGCCGGCCGCCTCCCAACCGGGCGGCCGGGCCCCCCAGGCACCGCCGGCGCCGCCGACCGCCCGCGCCGCCCAGACCGCGTAGCGCTAACAGAGTCTTCCGGCCGCGGCCCGAACCCGACTCAGTAAGGGCTGGTCACCGTAGAATCGCCGGCTGTCAGATGGCTGATCCTCGCCCAGGCCTGTGGAACCGCGTCGCCAGCCGCACCCGGAACCTGTTCACCGAGGGGCTGCGGACGGCGGGCACTCCCATCGAGCCTGGCTTCTACTACCAGCTCGAGGAGCTGCTGGTCGCCGCCGACCTCGGACCCGGCCTCGCGGCCCAGGTGACCGAGTCCGTGCGCGATCGGCGCCCCCGCACCCTCGAGGCTGCGCGGGATGCGCTGGTCGCCGAGCTGAGCGCTGCCATGTCCAGCAAGCCCCGCGGTCTCTTCATCGACGCACGGCCGTCCTGCGTCCTGCTCTACGGCATCAACGGCTCCGGTAAGACGACGACCGCCGGCAAGCTGGCCTACCTGCTGAAGGCGGACGGCTTCAATCCGCTGCTGGTCGCGGCGGACACCTACCGGGCCGCCGGCATCGAGCAGGCCCAGGTCTGGGCGGAGCGAGCCGGCGTCCCCTGCTTCGCCGGGCGGCCCGGAGGAGATCCCGCTGCCGTGGTCTTCGACGCTCTCCAGATGGCGGCCGGCCGCGGCCACGGAGTCGTCCTGGTCGACACCGCCGGCCGGCTGCAGACGCAGACCAACCTCGTCAACGAGCTCGCCAAGGTGGGCAGGGTGGCGGCCCGGGCGCTCCCCGGCGCTCCCCACGAGTCGCTTCTGGTGCTCGACGGCAACCTGGGACAGTCGAACCTCGGGCAGGCCCGGGGATTCAACGACGCCCTGCAGATCAGCGGCCTGGTGCTGACGAAGATGGATGGCACCGCGCGCGGAGGGGCGGTGGTGGCGATCGAGAAGGAGCTCGGCGTCCCCACCAAGCTGATCGGCGTGGGGGAGGGCATCGGCGAGCTCGCGCCCTTCGACGTGCGGCTGTTCGCCTCCTCGCTCTTCGCTCCGCCGCAGCCGAGCGGGGCAGCGCAGGGCGGCGGCGGCGCCTGACCGCGTGGGGCTGGCCGACCCGCACTGCCACACGACGGCCTCCGACGGCATGGTGGAGCCGGCAGAGCTGGTGTCGGCGGCACTCGCGGCCGGGCTGGACCTGATCGCGATCACCGACCACGACACCATGGCCAGCGCCGAAGAGGTCTTCCAGCGCGGCACCGAGGCGGGGCTGGCGGTGGTGAAGGGCCAGGAGGTCACCACTCGCTGGCCGGCTCAGACCCACGTGCTGGGCTGGTTCCTCGAGCGGCCCGTGCCGAGCGGCAGGAGCCTCGAGGACACGGTGTCGGCCATCCAGGAACAGGGTGGGCTGGCCGTGATCCCTCACCCGTTCATGCCGACCTACTTCGCCTCCTGCCAGCCGGACATGCTGGCGCGGCTGATCGAGAGCCGGCGTCTGGACGGTGTGGAGCTGGTTCACACCGCTCCGACCACGCGCAGCCGCGGGCGCCGGCTCCAGGCCTTCTACGAGGCCCACGTCGAGAGGCTGGGAGCCTCGCTGGGCGGCAGCGACAGCCATTTCGGGCGGCACGACCTGGGCGTCGTGGTCTGCGAGTTCCCGGGCCATTCGGCCGAGGATTTCCGCGCCGCCGTCAGGGGCCGCCTCACCCGCCCTCAGGTACGCGGGCGGCGGCGGGTGCCGGCGGCGCTCCTGGCTCGCCAGCAGTGGCGGAGCCTGGTCCGCCTACCCCTCGCGCGGCTGACCGGCCAGCTCGACTAGCTTCTCGTGGATCGCCGGGGCGGCCGCCAGGATGTCCCCGCTCTGCAGCCAGCCCGGGCCGCCTGACCAGTCGCTGACCACGCCTCCCGTCTCGAGGACGAGGGTGGCCCCCGCCGCCACGTCCCAGGGGGCCAGTCCCAGCTCGAAGAAGCCGTCCAGGCTGCCGGCGGCCGTCCAGCTCAGGTCGAGCGCGGCCGCCCCCATCCGGCGCAGGTCCTCGAAGCGCTCGACCGCGGGTTCCAACATCGAGAGGTAGCGGCCGAGCCGATCCTTGGCCTTGAAGGGGAAGCCGGTGGCGAGTACCGCCGCCGACAGGTCCCCCGGCCCGAGGCGAGGCAGCGGGTCGCCGTTCAACGTCGCCCCGTGCCCGCGTTGGGCCATGAACTCGAGAGTCAGCCAGGGAGCGATGACGACTCCGACCTCAGGCTCGCCGTCGCGCAGCAGGGCGACGGACACGCCCACGACCGGAAGGCCCCGCATGAAGTTGGTGGTGCCGTCGAGCGGGTCGACGGCCCACATGGTGCCGGCCGGGGTCCCCCCGGCCTCCTCGGCCAGGATGGGGATGCCGGGTGCCTCCCGGGCGAGCACCTCGACGATCTCGGCCTCGCTGTTCCGATCCGCCTCGGTGACGAAGTTGCCCGGGCTCTTGGTCTCGCCGGGGCGGCGGGCCAGGCCACCCTCCAGCAGCACACGGGCACCCGCCCGGGCCGCGGCCGCCGCCACCGAGAGCGCGGCTAGGCCTCCAGGCCGAGGCCGAACATCGCCTCCAGGTCGTG
>JALYYF010000449.1 GCA_030946725.1 Candidatus Dormiibacterota bacterium | reverse complement strand
ACCATGCTGCTCTTCATGATCCTGGTGCCGGGAACGCTCTTCCGCGCCATGGCGGAGCCGCACCTGGCCATCGCGTCGGCGCAGGAGACCTGGAGCCGGACCACTCACTACACGCCGCTCCGCGTCGCCGGCGGGCAGCTCTGGAACCGGATCAGGGGGCGCTAGCCAACAATGCCTGAGATCTATCACATCACCGCGGACATCGACCGTGTCGAGACCTCGATCACGATCGCCGGCCGGCGGATCGCGGTCCGCGCCGCGGCGGTGCTGATCGTGGGCATCCTGCTCTCCTTCGCCCTGACCAGCCTGCTGCTGCCCCCGCTCGGACCGGTGCTCGCTGTGCCCATCGGCCTGACCCCGCTCTATCTGGCCGCGCTGGTGGCCTTCGTCCGCACTCCGGACGGGCGCCATTGGGAGGCGCTGCTGCTGGACCGCATGCGCTTCTCGCGCATGGCCAAGCTCGCCGTCAACCTGTCCGAAGGAGTCGAGCTCGAACGTTCGAACAAGATCATCAACCTGCGAGAGGAGGTAATCCCCGTGGTGGACACCACAGCCGACAGCGCCCCCATCCGGCGCACCCTGCACGAGATCGACCTTCCGGTGACGATCGAGGCGGAGGCCGCCGGGCTGCGCATGGCCATCGACGACAAGGTGCTGATAATCCAGCACGACGTCGCGCGCAACCGCCTTCGCGTGACGGTGCAGAAGCGCGCCACGGGGGACGGCTGATGGCCAGCATCCTCTCCCGTCTGCGCCGCCGTCCGGCTCAGCTCGGCAACACCCAGAACACCCGCTCCCATCTGCTGGTGGAGCGCATAGACAACGGTTTCCTCTTCGTGCGCGGGCACGGTGCCCGCATCGTGCTGGAGGCGTCCGGGATCAACTTCGAGCTCAAGTCGCCGCTCGAGCAGGTGGCGCTGCTGGACATCATGGCCGAGCTGCTGAGCTACCTGAACGACCCCGTCCAGATCCTCGTGCGCAGCCGTGTCTACGAGCCGGACGAGTATTTCGAGACGCTCGAGAACTGGAAGCGGAACTGGCCCGAGGCGAAGCGCGCTCTGCGCGAGGAGCGCATGCAGCAGTACCGCGAGAAGCTGGTCAGCATAGCCCGCGACAGGCAGATCAAGGACCGCCGCTTCTACATGGTGGTGCCGTTCCGGCGCAGCGCGCGGGACGCCCTCAAGCAGCCTTCCATGGAGGAGATCAGCACCCAGCTGATGGCCAAGGAGCGCCAGCTGGCGCGCATCCTGCACCGTGCCGGCATCCGCGTCCGCCGGCTCAGCTCGGCCGAAATCGAAGAGCTCTTCTACTACGCCTACGACCCCGCAATGGCGCGCCTGCAGAAGATGCGCGGGGATTCCGCGCCGACCACGCGCATAGAGGTCGAGCCGCTGCGGGAGGGCGACCTGGTCAGCCTTGGCGTGCGTACCGCCGACATTCGGGAGATGGTGGTGCCCGCCATGCTGGAGATCTCGCGGGATCACCTGCACTTCAAGAACCGCGAGGACGTGTACCTGCGCACTTTGTACATCCAGGACTATCCACGCGAGGTGACTGCGAACTGGCTGCGGGACGTGCTGAGCCTGGACTTCAACATCGACGTCTCCATGCACCTGCGGCCGCTGGATCCACACCAGGCGCGAAGCAAGCTCGACGCCAACGAGCGCGAGCTGGCGGGCACACTGGCCGCGGTCGACGACGTGCCCGCCGCCCGCGACCTGCAGGAGCGGCTGGAGGACATCGCGTACGCCAAAGAAGAGTTCCGCAACAAGTCCAAGTGGTTCCAGCTGGCGCTGTACATCACGCCCTACGCCTCCTCACCTGAGGAGCTGGAGCGCGCAACCCGCGCCATCGAGGGGCAGCTGGCCGGGCTCTTCTTCCGTTCCCAGCGCGCTTACTACCGCGAGGAACAGGCCTTCAACTCCGTGCTTCCCCAGGCCACCGACCTCCTGAAGCAGACGCGCGGCCTCTCCACCCGCCCGCTCGCCGCGGCCTTCCCATTCAACGCGGCCGACCAGGTCGAGCCCGAGGGCTACCTCTTCGGCGTGGTGGGCACCGACGCGACCGCCAAGTCGCTGCTGGTACTGAACCCGCGGACCTGGGACAACCCGCACCTGCTGGTGCTCGGCTGGAGCGGAAACGGCAAGAGTCACAACGTCAAAGAGAAGGTGCTCGAGGAGTGGATCGCCGGCTCCAAGGTCGCGGTGATCGACCCTCGCGGCGAGTACTGGCCGCTGGCGCAGCACTGCGACGGCGAGGTGGTCCCGGTCTACCTGGGCAGCTCCAGGACCATCAACATCTGGGACCTGCCGCGGGAGGAGGGCCGCAACCCCTTCCAGTCGAAGGTGCCGCAGCTGATCAACTTCTGGCGGCTCGCCCTCGGCTACCTCCCCGAAGAGGAGGTCCAGCTGCTCGACGGCGGCATCACGGCGGCCTACCAGCGAGTTGGCATCCATCCCGGCGACCCCGGCACCTGGGACCAGCCGGCCCCCATCACCAGCGACTTCCAGGCGGCGCTGCTGGAGCGCTACGGTAATGAGGATCGCACCCGGCTGGGTGCCAGGAGCCTCGCCGAGCGGCTTGACCGCTACACCAACGGCTACCTGTCGGCGCTCTTCAACCAGCGCACGACCGTCAACCTGGCCAACGACTTCCTGGTCTTCGACGTCCGGGTCGTGCGCCAGGAGCAGGCGGACCTGCTGCCGCTGGTCTACTGGCTCATCCTGAACCACCTGCGCAGCTGGATGACATCGCAGCTGCGCCGGCGCGTCATTTGCATCGACGAGTTCTGGTCGCTGGCGCGTCATCGCGAAGGTATGCAGTTCGTGGACGAGATGGCGCGGACCGCCCGCCACTCCAACACCCAGCTGATCCTGATCTCGCAGAGCGTGGCGGAGATGCTGGCCTCGGCGGAGTCGGTGGCGAGCCTGTCGAACATGGCGACGACCATCCTCCACAAGCAGCACCCCGATCACATCGAGCGCGTCATCCAGACCTTCCACCTCTCGGAGGCGGAGGGGCGCTACCTGCAGGGGGCGCAGCGGGGACAGTGCCTGGTCGTGACGGGCGCCGGTGCGCACGTCGCGATGCAGACCGTCGAACACGAGCCGGAGCACGAGCTGTTCTGCACCGAGCCGTTCAAGTGCGGACGCGAGCACCGGATGGTGTCCTCGATCCAAGCCCCCCAGGAGGCGATCGGCAGCACGGGCTGAGGGGTACCTGAATGGCAACGCCCGCCTCCGTACCGCAGTCGGCGCTGACAAAGGCGATGGGCATGCTCGGCCGGGCGGCCGCGGGGGCCGCCGCGGGCCTGGGCCGCCGCCATGCGTCCCGGCTGGCCATGAAGAACCTGCGGCTGCTGCTCGCGCTGCTGGTGACCGGGACGGCGGCGACGGCCGCCCTGCTGATAATCCCGATCCTGCTGGTCGTACTGACGCTCGGTGCCGGTCTGAGCGCGACGCTGCCGATCACCGGCAATGGGATCAACTTCGTCCCTGGTCCGCCGCTGGCGCCCGGGATGCTCGCCTGCCCGGTGCCCGGGTCGGTGGTGTCGCAGCCCTTCGGGCCAAGCTCGCTCTCCGGAGAGCCGGCGCTGTTCGGGTATCCCCACTTTCACGCCGGCATCGACCTGGCCGCGCCCAGTGGGACCGTGGTGCTAGCCGCCGAGGGGGGCACGGTCTCGGCCGCGACCGCGCAGCTGAACAGTCTCGGTCTGCTGACCGGATACGGGAACTACGTCGACATCATCGCCCCCGGTGGGCGGCTGGAGCGGTACGGGCACCTGAAGACCTGGCTGGTGTCGACCGGCCAGGGTGTTCAGCGCTACCAGCCCATAGGGCTTCTGGACAGCACCGGCTACTCGACCGGCCCGCACACCCACTTCGAAGTCCGCGTCAACGGCACCCCCGTGGACCCCGCCCCGAGCATGACCAAGTGCTGACAAAATCTCCCTCCCCCTTGCGGGGAGGG
>JALYYF010000433.1 GCA_030946725.1 Candidatus Dormiibacterota bacterium | reverse complement strand
AGGATGCCTGCTTCGTCGCTGAGTGCCTGGTCCGCGGCGACATAGCTCAGGCTGTCGAGAAGCGCACGGACGACGAGCATTCGCTGGGGTGAGAGAGTGGCACGCACTGCCGCACGCAGCGCCTCGGTGCGAAGGAGCACTGCGGAGACCCGGTGTGGTTGGGAGGCGAGGTACCGCGTCAACGCGGGGGTGTCAGGCTCCGGCAGGAACAGCTTCACGAAGGCAGAGGTGTCCACGTAGATGACGTCACCGTTCATCGGAACGCATCTCCATCAATGCGTCGTACGGCGACCGCTCGCCGGGCAAAAGCGGCGAGGGTGGATTCTCTTCGAGCACCTGGACCAGATCGCGGCGGGCGGGTTGCAACTGGCCGCGCTCGACCATCTGATCCCACCAACCCTCGTCTCGGCCCAAGGGAACCAGACGCGCCACGGGACGACCTCTGTCCGTGATGTTGATCGTCTCCCCGGCGGCCACCCGTCGAATCAGAGCGCTGGCATTCTCCTTGAGTTCACGAATGCCGACTCCCCGGACCCGTTCGCTTGACATGACCACATGATACCACTTTAATGTATCCCCTAGTGATCACCTAGCCCTTGTCCTCGCAGGTGCAAGCTGGTGCGGGACCAGCGCCGATACCCTGACGTCGCCTATCGCGGCGACCATATGTGACTATATTGACACGTGACTATTCGGTCATCCATACTTCCCTGCGTGGACGACCACCAGGTCTTTCGAGCCCTCGCCGACCCCACCCGCAGGCTTCTCCTGGACTGGCTCTTCGAGCGTGACGGCCGCACGCTCTCGGACCTCGAGTCGCAGTTTCCGGGGATGACGCGGTTCGGCGTGATGAAGCACCTGCGAGTGCTCGAGGAGGCAGGCCTGGTCTCCACCCGCAAGGTGGGGCGGGAGAAGTTCCACTACCTCAATCCGATCCCGATCCAGCTGGTCCACGACAGGTGGGTCAGCAAGTACACCCGCCGGCGGGCGGAGGCGCTCTCCGACCTGAAGGCGGCGCTGGAAACAGGAGAGAAGGCGATGCAGAACGAGACGGTCACTCGACCGATCCAGGTCTACGAGGTGTACATCAAGGCGGACCCCCATCGGGTCTGGGAAGGCATCACTCGCCCCGAGTTCACTTCCCGCTACTTCTACGAGGGGCACGTGCGCTCGTCGCTCGAACCCGGAACGCCCTTTGTGTACCTGACAGCCGACGGCAATTCAATGGTCGACGGTGAGGTGATCGAGGCGGACCCACCACGGCGCCTCGTTCACACCTGGCGGATGCTCTATGACCCGGCCCTGGCGGCGGATGCTCCCAGCCGGATCACCTGGGAGATAGAGCCGGCAGACGGCGGGGTCACAAAGCTAACGGTGACCCATGACGGCTTCGACGGCGAGACGCCGACCTTCAAGGAGGTCGCCGGCGGCTGGAGCTTCGTGCTCAGCGGGCTCAAGACCCTGCTGGAGACCGGCGAACCACTGGCACAGCCCACCACCGAGCGCGCCAGCACCGCCAGCTGAGAAGGCCCCCGAAACTCACCTCCCTGGTCCTTTCCCTCGCGGTGAGGGCCGGGGAGGTGCATCGTGGGGGACCACTCCCGATAGTAGGCGGGATCGAGTCCCGCAGCCGCCGATAGGCGGTGCAGCCGAACTGCGCGATCACGGATGCTCGTCGGGTGGTACGGCCCGGGCGGTGAGCCGGCCGCCGAGCCAGCAGGTCACGCGCGAGTTGGTGAGGCCTCATGGTCGGCGGGCTCCGTGCGACCACGTCGCCAGATCTGGATCACGGCAAACGCGACGACGAGGGCGATCGCCACCACCAGCAAGAGGTAGATGATCGGGTTTCCGGTCAGGAAGGAGCCGATGGAGCGGCCGAAGGTGGCACCGAGCCAGAGTCCGATGGCCGCCCAGACCGCGCTGGACACGGCGACCGAGGGCACGAACGTCGTGTAGGGGACCTTCAGGGTGCCCGCCACCATGGTTATCGGAATCCGCAATCCCGGGACGTGCCGGCCGAAGATGATCGCCAGTACCCCCCACCTCCGAAGCCACCCCTCCGCCTGGAGAAGCCGATCGGCGTCGAGGCGGAGCAGGGCGCTGACCCGCGGGTGGCCGAGCAGCCGGCGTCCCCACAGCCGGGAGGCCCAGTAGAGGTTGCTGCAGCCGGCGAGCACCACGGCGATGATCCCGAGCCAGGACGCGATCAGCTTTGGCGCCGAGCCAGTCGCGAGCTTGCCCAGGTACGCGACGTAGACATCACCCGGGATCACGATCGGCACCCCGCTCTCCTCCACGTAGAGGAGGATGAGGCTGGCAGGGGCACCGTAGCGGTGCAGGACCACCCCGACCAGCCCTCCGAGGTCTGCGACCACATCGAGGATGTCGCCTTCCAGGAGTGCCACGACCAGCAGCACCAGGGCGAGAGCGACGATCGGCAGCACCGCCCGTCGCCTGCGATCAGGCCTGGAGGAGGCCGGTTTCGGGCCGGCCTCGGTCCTCATGTCGGGAGCGATGCTACCGGTTGTGTGGTTGGGCCCGGCCCCTGCCGCCGGCCCTCCGGGTACCGGCGGCAGGACTGAGTGGGGATCAGGTGATGTCACGACGCCGGACGACCAGCATCGAAATTGCGATGAAGGCGATGGCATAGACGGCGAGGACGAGCACCGCCTGACCCGCGCCGACCAAGGGCGTCGAGGAGACCGGCGGACCGCCGCCCCGAGCAGCTCCCTGAACCGCCTGCCCGAACGACTCGCCCAGGGCGGTGGCGTTCTGACCGATGAAGAACTTCTCCGCGGTGGTCAGCCAGCTGAGGTTGAAGCCACCCAGCAGCCCGAACACCAGCCCCTCGATGATCAGCATGTAGGCCAGTCCCAGACCGATCGCCAGCGCCGACTGTCGGAAGAGGTAGGCGAGCAGCGCCCCGAACAGCGTCCAGCTCTCGAAGATCAGCCAGGTCACTCCCAGGCCTTTGAGGATGTCGACGGCCGCGGGCCAGACCGCCGGTTTGCCATCCAGCGACACAATCACAAAGCTCGAGGCGGCGGCGAGGGCGTACATGGCGACTGCGAGCACCGCCACGACGAGCACGAGTGCCGCGAATTGGCCGGCGAGCACCTGAATCCGGCCTGGGCGCTGTGTGAAGACCGTCTTCAGCGTCCCCCAACCGTACTCACTGCCCACGGCCAGGGCACCCAGGACCACCACCAGGGCAGGGCCGAGCGTGCTGATGCCGCCGTTGGTGATCACCTTGACGAAGGCGGCGGGGTAGAGGCCTTCCTTCAGCTGGGCCGCGGTCAGTCCGCCGGAGCGGAAGCTCGCCGACGCGGTGGCGTACTGGATCCACTCCACGGCGTAGCCGAAGAGGACAACCAGGACCAGCAGGATCCCGCCAAGGACCCAGACCGCCGGGCGTTGCCACAACTTGCGGATCTCGGCGCGAAAGG
>JALYYF010000445.1 GCA_030946725.1 Candidatus Dormiibacterota bacterium | reverse complement strand
CCGGATACCTGCGGCTGGCCAGGCTCCAGCGCGCGCAGCTGGACCTGGCGATGGAGCGCTGGCACCGCGAGCGAGACGAGATCGACCAGCCACTTGAAGCCGAGGAGCACCTCCGCCAGCACGTCCTTGCCCTACGCCGCAAAAGCGGCTGAGCGAGGCTGTTAAGAAAGTCCCTCCCCCTTGCCGGGAGGGTAGGGAGGGGGTATTTCTCTTGGCGATCCATGCACCCCGCTTCATGCCCTGATGTCCATGGTGCCCTTCGGCCTCCGCCAGGAGATGACCGATGCTGAGGTGGGCCTCTGGGTCCGACTGCGCGGAGGACAAATCGATGGCCACCGCTTTCGTCGTCAGGTTCCGGTGGGGCCGTACGTCGCAGATTTCGCTTGCCTCAAGGCTCGGATCGTGGTCGAAGTTGACGATGGCCAGCACGCAGATGAAGTCGAACGGGATCAGCAGCGTACGGACTGGTTGGCATCCCGCGGCTTCAAGGTGCTGCGGTTCTGGAACACCGAGGTCCTCCAGCAGACAAATGAGATGGTCGAAAGCATCCGTGAGGCTCTGATTGAAACCCCCTCCCTACCCTCCCCGCAAGGGGGAGGGACTGGTCTGGGATAGGCTAGGCGGGCGGGATCGAAGTGGGCTGGGGGCGCGTGGCTGGGGGCGACTGTGGGACCACCACAGGGCCTTTGTTGGGAGTTGGATTATCGTCTCGAAGCTTCTCCACCTCCGAGTCCTGGAGCAGTGCGGGAACGTAGTTGATCGCCACGCCGATCGCTGCCGTCAGCTCCGTCTCCCAGAGGGCCTGCTCCGTCCTGGCGGCCAGGGACTTCACCGCGGCCAGGACGCCGGCACTGGTCACGCCCAGCGCCGCCAAAAGACCTGCGATCCAGGTGAGGAACGAGCTGCTGAACCTCTGCAACACGATCACAGCCACACCGAGCACGGCCAGTGTGAAGAGGAGCACGAGCGCGGTGCCCCAGTTGCGACCGAGCATTCGCACCACCAGGCTCGCGTACTTGCGCAGCAGGTCTATCGCCCCGTCGATGTAGTTCGCGGTGAGGAGGACGTCGGTCGGCTTGCGCTCCCCTGAGAGCAGGGCTCGCCATATCTGGCCCTGCCTGCGGAGCCGGGCCGAGACCGTCTGGAGCTGGTCTGAATCCGAGGGCTGTCCCCGTTTCAGCTGGCTGCCTCCGGCCCAGTTGAACCAGTCCATCACACCCGCCGCAATCGGATCCGCGGCGTACGGCGGGAACCTGCTTTTCAGGTCTTTTATGTCAGACCAGAGTTCTCGAACGCGCTGCTCGGTGAAGCCACTGGCGACGCATTGCTTCACAGCTCCGAGCGCGGAGCTGGGATCTCTCCCGTCCGTGGCGGCGGCGAGGACCGGCTGCGCCTCCTCGTAGGCCTGGAGGACTGTACGCGCCAGGCCAACACCCAGCGAATAGGCCTTGCCGAGCTCGGCACTGCTCACAGTGAGCCTCACCAGGATCGGGCGGTGGAGGCTTTCGGCAGCCGCCTCCGCGCCTGACGCCACCAGGTCGGCGGAAGCAGGCACCTTGATGGCCTCGAGCTCCAGCGTGGCGTCGGCCCCTGGACTGGACGGTGGCCCCGTCGCTCCCAGAGGGCGCATGCCGCCGGACGTTTCCAGACCCAGCCAGTCCAGGTCGGCCGATATCTGAGCGACCAGCAGCCTCGCACGAGTCTCGAAGTCGAGGTTCGGTGCGGGAGGCAGCGGATCGTCCTGCGAACTTGTGCTGTGAACGTCTTTGGGCAGGTAGCGCAGCTCCGCGATGTGCCAGCCCAGGACGAACGCGCGCTGTACCTTGGCCTTTACCGCCTCTTCGCCCACGCCGTCGTGGGCAGGTGGCGGGGATTGCCCTGTGGTCGTCCCCGTTGTGGCCATCAAACCTCCCCCGTCGATCGGTGACCGCGCCAGTATGCGCCGTCAGTCCCGGCTGTCAAGGTACGGCAGGATTCCTATCATTGCCGGGGATCGGCGACCGATGAGTGCCTCCGTTGACCGCCTACCGGCCGGCGGATGTGACCAGGGCGATGAGAATACCCACCCCGAGAACCAGGCCCACGGCGGCGGCGAAGCCAGGCGCCGAACCCCGCGGGGACACAAAGAGCACAGCCGCGGCCGCTATCCACAGCACCAGGATCACCACGAGTCCCTTCATGGTCGGTGACACCCCAGATCGTCACGAACCGTGTGCCCTATGCCCCGACCCTACGCCGATAAACGCCACTGTCAAGACAGCGCCGGAGGGGACACCGGCCTAGAGGTGCTGCCGCAAGGCTACGCTGTGTAGCCGCCCTATTGACTATCTTCCCCGATGTGTCACGATTCAGCGGTCCTGGTTCCGAGTGGTCGTAAGTTGAGAGGCCGCGATCTTCCCAACGGCTCAGTGGACTATGCCTGGAAGGCGTTGGCAGCAATACGGCTGGTCAATGGCGGCCTCGCCCTCCTGGCGCCCCGATGGCTCGCGCGCCGCCTGGGAGTGCGGCCGGAACTGCAGCCCGCCATCATCTATCCGCTGAGGATGTTCGGCATACGGACGATACTGATTGGCGCCGACCTGTTCCTGGAGCCGGAGGCACGCCCTCGCTCACTGCGGCAGGGCGTCCTGATCCATGCGTCGGACGCGACGGCGGCCGTGATCGCGGGACTGTTCGGGCAGCTCCCTGTACGTTCGGCGCTTATGTCCGCCTCCATCTCGTCGGTCAACACGGCGCTTGCCGTATTCGCCGCTCGACGGCTATCCGGGAGCCGGAGAAGACAGGGTTGACGCGGTGAGCGGGGACGGCGTCCCCCCGTTTCGGCCGTCGCTCCTGCTGCGTCTGCACGCCTGGGTCTCGCACCGGATCGACCTCTCGAGCGGTTGGGACAAGCTACCTCGCTACACCGGTGCCCTCGTACTCGGAGGGCTGAGGACCCAGCTGCGGAAGAGGAACCTGCACGACACCTCCACGGCCTCCACCACCGGCACCTCGGCTCCCATCGTGAAGGGCGATCGGTTCCTGACCGCCCGGACGGCGGACGGAAGCTTCAACGACCTGCGGCGTCCGGACATGGGCCGGGCGGGTACGCGGTTCGGCAGGAACGTGCCCGTCAGGTACACCTATCCCGAGAGCCCACGGTCACTGCTGAGACCGAGCCCGCGGCTTATCAGCCGCGGGCTGCTCACTCGGGAGAGTTTCATACCGGCGACTTCGCTGAACCTTCTTGCCGGTGCCTGGCTTCAGTTCATGGTCCACGACTGGCTGTCACACGGAAAGAACCAGAAGGAGGATCCCTGGCAGATCGAGCTGGAAGCCGACGACGACTGGCCGCAGCGTCCGATGCGGATACTGCGAACCCGCCGAGATCCGACGCGGCCCGGTGACGGCGGCGCCCAACCACCGACGTTCGTAAACACGGCCAGCCATTGGTGGGACGCCTCTCAGCTCTACGGCAGCGACGAGAAGGTGCAGCAGACGGTCCGTTCGGGCGAGAGCGGCAAGCTCCGGGTCGAGCCGGATCGACTGCTACCGGTCGACCCGGCGACCGGCGTCGAGGTCACGGGAGTGTCCGGGAACTGGTGGCTCGGGCTGGACCTGATGCACACGCTGTTCACTCTCGAGCACAACGCGATCTGCGATCGTCTCCGCGCCAACTATCCCTCGTGGAGCGACCAGGAGCTCTTCGATCGAGCCCGGCTGGTGAACGCGGCCCTGCTGGCCAAGATCCACACGGTCGAGTGGACCCCGGCCATCCTTGCGCACCCGACGATCCGGGTCGCCCTCCGCGCGAACTGGTGGGGCCTCGCCGAAGAGCGCGTCCACAGGCTCCTCGGACGGATCAGCGGCGCCGAGTGGATAAGCGGGATACCAGGCTCGGAAACCAACCACTTTGGAGTGCCGTACTCGATGACCGAAGAGTTCGTCGCCGTCTACAGGATGCATCCCCTCTTACCCGACGACTATCAGCTGAGGGCTGTCAGCGACGACCACCTGCTCGAAGAGCGTGCGTTCACCGAGGTCGTCTTCGACAACGCCAGGAAGGTCCTGGAACGCGTCGGGATGGAGAACGCCCTGTACTCCTTTGGCGTCATGAACCCCGGCGCCCTGACGCTGCACAACTATCCGCGGGGAATGCAGCATCTGAGGGAGCCGGACGGAACCATCGCGGACATGGCCGCCACCGATGTCCTGAGGATCCGCGAACGCGGCGTTCCCCGCTACAACGAATTTCGCAGGCTGCTGCACAAGCCGCCCGTCAAGCGGTTCGAGGAGCTCTCCGACAATCCGGAGTGGGTCGAGCAGATGCGGAGCGTCTACGACGACGACATCAACGCGGTGGATTTGATGATCGGGCTCTACGCGGAACCTCGGCCACAGGGCTTTGGATTCAGCGACACGGCCTTTCGCATCTTCATCCTGATGGCCTCCCGACGACTCAACAGCGACCGGTTCTTCACCACGGACTTCACGCCCGAGGTCTACACGCCGGTAGGCATGAAGTGGCTGGACGACAACGGCTTCCAATCCGTCCTGCTTCGCCACTTCCCCAGCCTTCGTTCGGCCCTGCGCGGGGTCGAGAACCCGTTCGCCCCCTGGAGACGGACCCGGAGGTAGCACAGCGGATGACCGAGACACTACTGCAGAACAAGACGCTGAACGTCGACCGGCGCAAGGTGGGCGTCTCCTACTCAGGAGGCGGCCCGCTGCTGCTGACCGAGCTGGGAATCGCCCAGGCCTTCGTGGACCTCGGGGTGATACCCGCGACCATCGCCGGTGTGTCCGCCGGAGCCATCGCGGCGGTCGCGCACGCTCTCGACCCGAAGGGCGGTGAAGGCATACGCATCGCGGCCGAGCAGCTCGAACACATAAGTGACCACAAGCTTGGACTGACGCTTCCGCAAATCACGCTGGAGGCGATATGGGAGCGGCAGCACCTGGCCGGCCTGGGCAACAACGAACCCATCAAGGAGCTGCTGGCGCTGGCGTTTCGGTCTCTGGCCGGACAGGACCGGCTGGACGTCGGATACTTCGCGCACCCCGACCGGCCGACCCTGATCCTGGGCGCTGCCGACCGTCTGAGTGGGGCGCCCCAGTGGTTCAGGGAGGGCCAGGGGACGGCGGATGTGGCGGACGCGCTGGTGGCCTCGTCCGCCATACCCGCGGTCTTTCCCGCCAAGCACATGGACGTCGCGGGCGTGAGGCGGCTCTTCGTGGACGGGGGCGTCGCCTGCAACCAGCCTCTGTCGGTGCTGGCACTGGACGGGTGCGGCACCATCTATGCCTGCGCGGTCGGTTATGACGGGGAGCAGCTTGGCGAACCGGGCAACCTCATCGACAACATGACGCAGTCGATGTCGATCGCGATGCACCAGGCATCGCGTCTCGAGCAGAGCTATGTGGAGTGTCAGATGGGTGGCCAGGGAGTGATCCACCACATCCACCCGGAAGTACCGTTCCCGGTCCGCGGATTCAACTTCGACGCCGGTTCCATAGCCTCCGTGATGGCGGCCGCGCGCAAGGCCACCAAGGACTGGATCACATCGAAGAACCTGATGCCTCCGGCGGCCTCCAGTGATTCATGAGACGCGGGCGGGCGTTCGGATGAAGTCCAGCTTGTCGAAGCTGCCGCCCAGGATCTCCTTGGGGTCGGCGCCCAGGTGGGCGCCCAGGATCTCCTGGTAGACGGAGCGGAAGTCCACGGTGTACTTCAGGTTGCCGGTGGGATCGAGCCGGCTGAGACTCGGGGCCTGGCCGTAGAGCCCGCCTTTCACCGGGTCCCCGAGCAGCAGCAGGGGCGCGGCCGCGCCGTGGTCGGTGCCACCGCTGGCGTTCTCCTTCGCACGCCGCCCGAACTCCGACCAGGTTGCGATCAGCACCCGGTCGGCCACGCCATGGGCAGTCAGGTCGCGGTGGAAGGCGCTGACTGCGCTGTCCAGGTAGCCCATCAGGTCGTCGTGACGGTTCGGCTCGGTGTAGTGCGTGTCGAAGCCGCCCAGCGTCACGTGGAGGAGCTTGACGCCGGTCCCGGTGGTGATCAGCTCGGCGGCCAGCTGCAGGGCCGCGGCCAGCTGGTTCTTCGACGAATAGACGAGCTTCTGGCTGTCTGAGTAGCTCGCCCTGGGCTGGTACGCCTGGGCGGCGGTCTTTAGGCTCGTGATCGAGTTCTGGGCCGTGGCCATCGCGGTGTCGAAGAGGGCGCCATAGATGCCGGGGGTTCCCTTGTAGAGCGCCCCCACGGCCGCTTCCACTTCGCTTCCCCCACTGAAGCCGACGGACTTCTGGTTCTCGATCACGGTGAGGGTGGCCTGCAGGTCTCGCAGGGCGCCGGGCACGTCCGTGGTGCCGCAGGCGCAGCCGGTGAGTGGGTGGCCCGCCGAGTCGTACGAGCCGGCCAGGGTCCGGCCCAGCCAGCCGTCCATCTGCCGGCGGCTGGGGTCCCCGGTCTCCCAGACTCGGATGGACTCGAAGTGCGAGAAGGTGGGGTTCGGATAGCCCACTCCCTGGACCACCGCCAGCTTGCCCTGGTCCCAGAGCGACTTCACGCCTGTGAGGCGCTGGTTCAGCCCGAAGTCGACGTTGATCGGCATCGCCTTTCCGACGGCCAGGTCGGCCAGCTTGGGGCGCAGGTCGTGGAGCTTCGGGTCCTGGAGGGGAATCACCGTCCGAAGCCCGTCGTTGCCGCCGGCCAGCTGGATCATCACGAGCACGCGGTCGTTCTTCACGCCGCCGGTCTTGACCGCGTGGACGGCCCTGGCGAAGGCGTCCGGGACGGCCGCGTAGCCGGCGGCGAGCCCCGCCGCGCCGGCGCCGAAGACCAGGCCGGCGCTCAGAAAGTCGCGGCGCTTGAGCCGGTTGATTCCGGTCGTCTCTTTCATCGCAAACCTACTTCAGCTGGAATTCGGGTGAGGCCAGGGCCAGGAACCATCGCGACCGGTCGTCGGCGGCCTGTTCCAGCAACCGGGCCGTCTGCGAGCTCACGACGCCGTCCAGCTGGGCCAGGGCCTCGGTGCCGGTGGGTAGCGCGGTCGCCTGCCGCAGGGCGGCGCTGACGAAGTTCACGCGGGCGACCACGCTGTTGGATGAGATCCAGGCTTCGTTTGCCGGCCAGCCGGCCACGTTCGGCGGATCGAAGAGCGCCTGTCCCAGGCCGGCACTCGACCGCACCACCAGCCGGCCAAGGTCCGGCGCGTTCAGCGCCTTCAGCGCGTGGACCATCATCTCGACGGGAGCCTTGACCAGGCCTCGATAGCTCTGGGCCACGGTGAACTCGGGGCTGGTCAAGACCTCCCGCATCAGCGTCTTCACGTCGTAGTGGCTGACGCGGAATCGGTCAGCCAGTCGCCGGACATACGACTCGTCGACCCCGGCCCCAACGAAATGCTGTGCCACCCTGCGGGCGACGAAGACGGCGCTCGCGGGCTGGGCCAGGATCTGGTCGATCACCTTCAGGGCGTCGAACCTGTCCCGCCGGCCCAGGAAGGTGAGGGAGGGGCCACTGTAGGCGCGGCGTGGAACGAACTCCGCACCGGCCGGTGCGCCGTAGACGGGGTACTTCCGGGTGACGCCGTTCCTGGCATCCACCGCCACTTCGGCAACGCTCTGCGGGCGCGGCTCCGTCCAGCCGGCCAGCGCCCTCGCGGCCGCCCGGACGTCGTCCTC
>JALYYF010000418.1 GCA_030946725.1 Candidatus Dormiibacterota bacterium | reverse complement strand
CGCCTGACACCAACTACTGCGTGAGCGTCCTGCACCGTCTCTGCTATCAACCCGCGCAGATTCAGAAGGCCTACAACCTGGCACCTCTCCACGCCCAGGGCTACGACGGACGGGGCCGAACCATCGTCATCGTGGACTCCTTCGGTTCGCCGACGATCCAGCATGACCTCCAGGTGTTTGACCAGACCTTCAACCTGCCCGACCCGCCGTCGCTCAAGGTGATCTCCCCGGCCGGCGCCCCACCGCCCTTCGATCCGAACAACGCAGACATGGTCGGTTGGGCGCGCGAGACGACGCTGGATGTGGAGTGGTCGCACGTGATCGCGCCCGGCGCCAACATCCTGCTGGTGTCGACCCCGGTCTCCGAGACGGAGGGCGTCCAGGGCTTCCCGGAGATCGTCTTCTCGGAGAACTACGTCATCAACCACAACCTCGGCGACGTGATCTCGCAGAGCTTCGGCGCGACCGAGGAAACCTTCCCGGACCGGCAGTCGATCCTGAACCTGCGCAGCGCCTTCGTCAACGCTTTGTTCCACCGGGTCACGGTGCTGGGGTCCTCAGGCGACGAGGGCTCGACCGACCTGCTTCCCGACACGAGCTGCTGCTATCCAACGCAGGTAAACAGCTGGCCGTCCAGCGACCCGCTGGTCACCTCTGTCGGCGGCACCCAGCTCCACCTTGACGAGCAGGGCAATCGGACAGCGCCGGACAACGTCTGGGACGACCCCAGCAGCGTCTTCATCCCCAACGACCCGACCACCTACGCGGCGACCGGTGGCGGACCGTCGCACGTCTTCAAGCGGCCGCTGTTCCAGATCGGCGTCAAGAACGTCGTGGGCGGAGCCCGGGGGACGCCGGACATCAGCATGAGCGGCGCCTGCAACGGAGCCGTCGACTACTACTACACCTTCGTCAACAGCGCCAGCCCCTGGCACCTGGTCTGCGGAACCAGTGAGTCCAGCCCGCTCTTCGCCGGGGTCGTCGCCATCGCCGACCAGATCGCGGGCAACCGCCTGGGCTGGCTCAACCCTGAGCTGTACCTGCTGGGCCAGCTGCACACCCACGGTCTGGGCCGCACCGGAATCGAGGACGTCACCATCGGCGACAACCACAACACCTTCCTTGACGCCAGCAACAACCTGATCACGGTTCCCGGCTTTCCGGCCACGCCGGGCTACGACATGGCGAGCGGCTGGGGCTCCGTCGATGCCAACCGGTTCTGCCGCGAGCTCGCAGCCACCCGCTTTCCCGAACATGACTCCGCGGCGAGGGACGCCGCCGCCGCCCGCTGAAACACGCGACCGACCAGTCGAACCTCAGGGGGGCGGCGCCCGGTGGCTGCCGCCCCCCTCGCTCGAGCGCTCGCGGCGGTCCAACCTGCGGACCATGCCGAACTCCCAGCGCGTCGGGTCTTCGGGAAGCACCGGCTGACGCTGCCCGGTCGCCACGAAGCCGTGGCGAAGATACAGCCGCTCAGCCCGGCGGTTGCCGTCGGCGACCCAGAGCCGGACCTCCCCGAGGCCCTGGCCGGCAGCCCACCTCAGTACCTCCCGCACCAGCAGGTCCGCCAGCCCGCGTCCCCGCCAGCCGGGGTCGACCCACATCGAGATCAGGTCCGCCGAGTCGCCGTCGGGCGATGCGATGCCGGCTGCCGTTCCCACCGGCCTGCCGTCGACGCCGACCACGAACTGAGCCCGGCGAGCCAGCCGCCGCCTCCAGTCGCTTTCCGACAGCGACTGCTCGCGTGCCAGCGTCGAGCCGAAGGCATAGGAAGCTTCCGCCAGGGCGGCGAGGCGGAGCTCCTTGAACTTCCGCCAGTCGTCCGGCGTCAACATCACGACTTCGGTGACGTCCATTTGCGCACATGCTGATCTCACTGAGGCCCGCCGATGCGCCCCCGTCGAGAGGGCACATCAGTACCGGGCAGCCAGTGGCTCGGCCGAACGACCTGCTGTCGCACAAACAGCGACCGGACCGGCGCCGGCCGGTCCTGGACTCAGGTTTTGTTCAGACCTCGATCAGACCGAGTCGGATGGCCCAGACGACCGCCTGGGCTCGGGCGTGAATGTTCAGCTTCTCGTAGAGGTTCGCCATATGGTTGCGAACCGTCTTCGCGCTGATCCCGAGCTGGTAGGCGATTTCCTTGTGCGTGAGGCCAGAAGCAGCCAGCTTCAAGATCTCGGCTTCGCGATGCGTCAGTGGACGCTCTAATCCCGCAGCTTCCATCACTTGATGTGTCAGCGATGGGTACGAGCCGGAGACGGCGCTGGATCATTTGGCCTGCCCGCGCGATGGAGCCGCCGGCAGGCTGAGCGTGAAGGTGCTCCCGGAGTCCAGCTTCGAGAGCACTGCGATGTCTCCGCCGTGCTGTCTGGCCAGCTCTCGGGACAGGTAGAGGCCGAGGCCGGTGCCGGAGATTCCACGGTTCTCGGGCGTGAGGATCCGCCCGAACCTGGTGAAGAGCCGCGGGAGGTCCTCGTCCGCGATACCCAACCCGTGGTCGCTGATCGCGACGCTGGGATGGCCGGCGTCCCGCCCGACCACGCAGCGAACCTCGCCGCCCCCAGGGGAGTACTTGATGGCGTTGCTGAGGAGGTTCACCAGGATGGTGCCCAGCCGGTCCCGGTCCGCGAAGACGCTGACTTCTCGGGCCGGCTCTTCGAGCATCACCCGATGCTCGCCACCGATCAGCGGACGCATGGTGTCGACCGTCTCCCGGCAGACCTCGCGCAGGTCCAGGCATTCGCGTTTGAGGACGAGCGCGCTCTCTTCGAGCCGGGAGACCTCGAGCATCTGCCCGACCAGCGTCTCCATTGCGTTGAGCTTGGCCATCACGATGGGCAGAACCGCTCGCGACTCCGGCGTGAGGGGCCCGAGGGCCTCCTCCTCGAGCATGGAGACGTAGCCGACCGCCACCGTGAGCGGGCTGCGCAGCTCGTGGGAGACCAGGTTGAGGATGTGGGACTTCACCTTCTCGAGGCCCTCCATCCGCTCGGCGTGCTGCCTCTGGATCTGCATGTGCTGCCCATTGCTGAGGGCCAGCCCCGTCATCCGCGCCAGCACCTCGAGCAGGCTGAGCTCGCGGCGGTCGAGGCCGAGGCCGTCGCGGGCGCTGGCCACGAGGAAGCCATGCACCTCGTCCCCGGAGCGGACCGGTGCCAGCGCCAGCACCCGGAGCTGCCGGGAGATGACGTGCTCGGCCAGGGCTCCGGTCATGTGGTCCGGCCGCACGATGGAGGCGCGGCCGCTGCGTATAGCTCCCAGCGCTCCCTGGTCGCGGGCAAGGGGGTATTCGAAGCCCAGCTCCCCGTCCTCGGGGTCGTCCTCTACCGCTTCCACTCTCAGAACCTGGCCCTGGAGCCGGTGATAGGCGGCGCGAGCCGGCTTGCCGCCACCGGGCCGTGAGACGCCCTCGGCCGTGAGCTGCACGGCCAGGCTGAGGATGACCTGCGTGTCCAGGCTGGAGGCGAGCGTCTCGGCCGCACGCAGCAGAAAGGCGAGGTCGCGCACCCGGCGGTCGCGGTCCAGGGCTGCGCTGGTAGCCGATCGGCTGCTCGCGGCCAGGTAGCAGGCGATGCCGGCCAGGGGCAGCACGGCCGCCTGCGAGATCGCGGTCAGCCAGCCGACCATCCCCAGCGCGAAGGCGACCCCACGGAGTGCCATCCCGCCCAGCACCACGGCGGACAGGCCCCGTCGACCCAGGAGCCAGCCGGCCACGCTGACCGGGAACACGCCGAGTGCGCCGATGGTGGCCTGCCGCGTCCAGAGCAGCTCGGCGGCGAGGATTAGGACGAGCGCCAGCAGGCAGGCCAGCGTCAGTCCGAGCTCGGCCCTGCCGCCGACGATCGCCCGCGGCCCGAGACGTGCAAGCCACGGCCAGCGAGACAGGCTCGCCCCCGACGCCGTGGGCAGCCCATCGTGGTCCCCCGGTCTTCCCAGACTCTTCCGCTCTCGTTGCAAACCTTTAACTGACACCACGCCCCACCTGAGGGAAGATAGGCGTTAGAGCGTAACGGGGGGACGTAGTTACTACGACGCTCGTTCGCTCCTCCTCGGCAGCCCGTCAAGCTCCATCGGAAATCCGCATCCATGGTGTCGCCGTCTCCATCGAAGGATCAGCCGGCCATCCGTCTCGACGGGGTGAGCTTCTCCTATGGACGCACGCCCGCGCTCGAGAACGTCACTTTCTGCGTTCCAGCCGCTGAGCTCATCTACGTGGTGGGGCCCAGCGCCGCCGGCAAGACCACCCTTCTTAAGCTGCTCCACGGCGAGCTCAGGCCACGGAGGGGGGGCCTCCTGGTGGACGGTCGCGACCTGGCCAGGGCAGGCGCCCGGACCCGCCGCCAGCTCCGGCGGCGGGTGGCCGTCGTGTTCCAGGACTACCGGCTGCTCCGCAGGCTCACCGTGGTGGAGAACGTCGCGTACGCGCTTCGCGTGGCCGACCTCTGGCTGCCGCGGAAGGAGGCGCTGCGGCGCGCCACGGAGGCTCTCGAGGCGGTCGGCATCGCCGAGCGGGCGCGGGCCTTTCCTAATCAGATCTCCGGGGGCCAGCAGCAGCGGCTGGCCATCGCTCGCGCGCTGGCGGCGCGGCCGGCCATCCTGCTGGCGGACGAACCGACCGCGAGCCTGGACCGGCTGGAGGCGAAGAAGATCCTGGCGCTCTTCGAGCGGGCCGCGAAGGACGGCACCACCGTCCTGGTCGCCACCCACGACGCCGAGCTGGTCGCCAGGTCCCGGCGCCGCGTGATCGCGCTCAGCGAGGGGCGGGTGACTTCCGACCGGGTCCTGCGGAGGTCTGCGTGAAGGAGCTGAGGAGGAGGCTGAGCCGCTTCAGGGTGCTGCTGGCCAACTTCTTCGAGCTGCTTCTCGCCGATGCCGCCCGCAGCTGGGTCCGGAACCTGCGTTCCGGGATGCCGGCCATGGGGACCATGACGCTGCTCCTGGTCCTGGCCGGTCTCAGCGCCCTGGGTGGCCTGGCCGCCCGCAACCTGGTGCAGGCACAGTCGCGGGAAGCCACCGTCGTGCACGTCTACCTGAAGGACGGAGCCGCCGACGCCGACGTTGCCGCCCTGACGGCCCGGCTGCAGGTCGATCGCGGAGTGTCCTCCGTGCGCTACGTCTCCAAAGAAGAGGCTCTGCGCGTGGCCAGCGGGCGCCCGGGCCTGCCCGCCCTGGCCACGGACGCGGCCACCAATCCCTTCCCGGCGAGTCTCGAGGTCCGGCTCCGCCAGCTCGCAGACGCCGGCCGCATCGCTGCCACGGCCTCCCGCGACGCGGCCGTCGACCCTGCCTATCCGACCTCCTACGATGCCGGCACCTACCAGAGACTCCAGGCCTTTCTGACAGACGTCGGCCTGGCGGCGTTGGGATTGCTGCTGCTGCTGGCGCTGGTGGCGACGGTCGTCACCGTCAACGCCGTTCGAGCCGCCATCATCGGACGGAGGGACGACATCGCGACCATGCACCTGGTCGGCGCGAGCGGCTGGATGGTGCGCGGGCCCTTCCTCTTCGAGGGCGCGCTGACCGGCGGACTGGCCGGGCTGCTGGCGGCCGCCCTCCTCATCGGCGCCTTCGCCGCCCTCCAGGACACCAGCATCAAGACCTACAGCCAGCTGCTGCCTGGCGTGGACTGGCGCGCCACCGCTGCCTGTGCCGGCGCCGTGCTGCTCAGCGGGACGGCGCTGGGCTCGTTCGCCTCCCTGCTGGGCGTCCGGGGCATGCGCGCGTGATCGGCCGGGCGCGACGTCTGGCCGCCGCCTCGGTCACGGTGGTCGCGCTCATCACGGCGGCCCCGAATCCGGCTTTAGCCGCCGCGTCCCCGTCGCCGGGCCCCTCGAGCACCCCCTCCGCCACGCCGTCGCCCTCCCCGGCGCCGACC
>JALYYF010000415.1 GCA_030946725.1 Candidatus Dormiibacterota bacterium | reverse complement strand
CCCCGGCGACCAGCCGGCCGGCCGCCAGCCCTCCCCAGTAGGAGGCGACCAGGATTCCCGCCACGCCCACTGTCACCGCCTTGCCGTTCTCGAAGAAGCTCGCCGCCCACGCGCCCGCGGAGATCTCCAGGCCCACGTACGTGAAGAAGAGAGCGACCACAAGGAGAGTCGTGGCCGCCCGGGCCGGCGGCTGCGCGGCTTCCGTGGCCGCGCCCTCAGGTGCCTCGGAGCCGTCCTTCGGCCAGGAACGCCGGCTGAGCAGCACCGCGAGCAGCAGCAGCGCCTGAATCGCGGCCAGGGTCAGGTAGTCGATCCGCCAGGAGAGCGCGAGCAGGAGCAGGGCGGTCAGGAGCAGCGGTCCCAGCACGGCGCCGAGGCCGTAGCTCGCGTGAAGGAGGCTCATCGCCCTGACGCCCCGGCCAAGCGCGACCAGCGTTTGCAGCCCGGCGTCCACGGGGGCGGCGGAAAGCCCGAGCAGCAAGCTCGCCAGCATCGTCACCGGCCATGCCGGTGAAGACCCGAAGAGCAGGAGTGAGAAGCAGATGCCCCCGACACCGGCCCCTATCACCAGCGCGCTTCCGAAGCGGCCCATCAGCCTGCCCATGGCCAGGCCCGAGACGGTGAATCCGATCGTGGAGAGCAGCAGCAGCAGGCCCAGCGCGTCCAGCCGGACCCCGAAGGTGGAGCGGATCTGGGGCCAGGCGGCGCCCAGAGATGCGTCGGCCATGCCGAGACCCACGAAGCAACCGAAGGACACGCCCAGCAGCCGATCCCCCCGCATCAATGCTGAGCATGTCACGCGATGGCGAGACAGAGCCGCCCAGATCCTCTACGACGGGCGCGACCCGCGCTGGCCGTACGGGCCCGCGTCAGGCCAGTGGAACCAGCCCCGCCTCGATGCGCTCTCGCTGCCCTTCGAGGAACGGCGGCAGCGCCAGATGGCTGCCGAGCATCTCCTCCGGCTCGTCTGCCGCGAAGCCGGGACCGTCGGTGGCGATCTCGAACAGCGCCCCGCCCGGCTCGCGGAAGTAGATCGACCGGAAGTAGAAGCGGTCGATGATGGGGGTCACCGGCACCCCGGCCTCCTCCAGCCGGCCCCGCCAGCCTTCCTGGGCGGCGTCGTTGGGAGCGCGGAACGCGACATGATGCACGCCGCCCCGACCGGGATGGCCACGTTCCGCCCGGGCGGGCACCACCAGTCGGACCTCGGTCCCCGGGCCCCCCTCTCCGGATTCGAACGTGTGCTCGGATCCGCCCTCCTCCAGCGCTCGCTCACCGACCTGCCGGAATCCGAGCAGGCTCTCCATGAAGCGGCGGGTGGGATCCAGGCCGGCCTCCGTGATGGTCACCCCGTAGAGGCCTTTCACCTGGGCCCAGGGCGGTGCTGCGCTCGACTCCCAGGGTCGCCCACCGGGAGCGCCCCCGTCGGTGACCAGCTCCAGCCTCTGGCCCTCCGGGTCGCTGAAGCCAAGCCTCGAGCGACCGTGGACCGACTCGATCTCGCCCTGCGGGACGCCTGCCGCGCCGAGCGCCTCCCGCCACCACTCCAGCGCCCGGTCGTCCGCGACGCGGAGCGCCACCGGGCCGATGGTGCCCACTCCGCGGCGGTTGGCCGGCGAGTAAGGCCAGTCGAAGAACGTCAGGTCGGTGCCCGGACTTCCCACGGCGTCCGCGTAGAACAGGTGGTAGGCCGAGACGTCATCCTGGTTGACGGTCTTCTTGACCAGCCGCATGCCGAGCACTCGGGTGTAGAACTCAAGGTTGCCGCGCGCGTTTCCGGTGATGGCCGTGACATGGTGCAGCCCCGGAACCGTAGGGCCGCCAGAGCCGCGCTCGACCGAGGGCGGCGTCGACATGCCCACATGGTACGGCGGCGGCAGTTCCGATCTCAGCGCGCCCCACGGCGGGGATCACGTCAGGCCAGGGCCGGCTGCGCGCCGTGCACGAGCAGATTGTGACCGAGGGGCCGTCTGTGGCCCATTCGTCGCGGACTCTCATGGACGCATGCAAGCCAGGCTGAACCGACCTCCGCCTCATACGCCGCAGCCTGGCCGAGGGCCGCGAGCGTTCAGGCGGGGTTCAGCCCTCCCGGCAGGGTCAGGTAGATCGCGGCGATGTTGGCGGCCCAGCGCGGATCGGTGGCGTAGTTGACGTTCATGCCCCGCAGCGTCGGACCGTGGTAGAAGGCGCCTTGCGGGTCGAGATA
>JALYYF010000442.1 GCA_030946725.1 Candidatus Dormiibacterota bacterium | reverse complement strand
CAGATAACTACCCGACCCGCACCCCTGCAGAGCTTCTGAGGCGCATCCTCGAGCTGAAGGAGCATCTTTGACCTGCCCCACAAGAGTCGCCGAGCCACGGAGCTGGAGGGGCTCCTAGCCGCACCGGGTGCCTGGGACGACCCGTCCCGGGCCAGCAGGGTCGCGCGCGAGGCCTCTGAGTATCGGGAGGAGACCGGGGTCTGGGACCAGTTGGAGCGGCGCGCCAGCGACCTGGTGGAGCTCGCCGAACTGGGGCAG
Source organism: Candidatus Dormiibacterota bacterium (assembly GCA_030946725.1). Classification (GTDB taxonomy): domain Bacteria; phylum Chloroflexota; class Dormibacteria; order Dormibacterales; family Dormibacteraceae; genus Nephthysia. The sequence goes on along the minus strand of JALYYF010000442.1, from coordinate 4,379 downwards.
GAGGATCCCGAGCTGGCCAGGCAGCTGGAGCCGGAGCTACAGGCGCTGGAGCGCGAGCTGCACGACCTGGAGCTGGCCCTGCTCTTCAACGACCCCTACGCCAATCACAACGCCGTCCTGAGCATCAGCGTGGGCCAGGGCGGCGTCGACGCCCAGGACTGGGTCGAGATTCTGCTGCGCATGTATGCGAGGTGGGCCCAGCCGTCTGCGCACGAGGTGTCGACACTGCGACCGGGGGCCGATACCGAGCTTCTCGACTCCTCGCCGGGAGAGGAGGCGGGACTCAAGAGCGCTACGCTGGCGGTGCGCGGGAGGCGCGCGTACGGGCTCCTCCGCTCGGAGCACGGCGTCCACCGTCTTGTGAGAATCTCGCCCTTCGACCAGAACCACCGGCGGCACACCTCGTTCGCACTGGTCGAGGTGATGCCTGAGCTGGAGGAGGAAGAGGAAGGGGTCGCGGTCAACCGCGACGACATCCGGATCGACACCTTCCGCTCCACAGGCGCCGGCGGCCAGCACGTGAACAAGACCGACTCGGCGGTGCGCATCACCCACCTGCCGACCGGCATAGTCGTCTCGGTCCAGAACGAACGCTCGCAGATCAAAAATCGCGAGATCGCGATGCGCATCCTGCGAGCTCGCCTGTTCCAGCGGCAGCAGGAGGAGGCGGCGCGAAAGCGGGAAGAGCTGCGCGGCGACGTCATGCCGGCCGAGTTCGGCAGCCAGATTCGAAACTACGTGATGCAGCCGTACACGCTGGTCAAGGATGTGCGGACCGGCGTCGAGGTGGGCAACGTCCAGGGCGTCCTGGACGGGGAGATAGAGCCCTTCCTGGAAGCGTGGCTGCGTGCGCGCCTGGGAGAGCGCACGAACGGGGCACACCGGGATTAGAAGGCCCCTCCTCGAGTAGCATCCCTCCCCTTGCGGGGAGGGTAGGGAGGGGGTGCTTCAGCTCCTCGGCAGTGGACCTGGGTCTGCTGTCCCGACTGTCGGGACAACTGCTGTCCGGCTTCCGGTTTGACCTGACCGCGGACAGACCCTATACTGCCGCTCGGCTGCTTCTAGCGCTAACACGACCCCTCGTCCACCTCAACGCTTCAGCACACAAATGGTCATAGCGCCCAAATTTGATATTCGACCCATAATCAGCTTCCAACAGGTCTGGAAGCGATATCCCAACGGCACCGAGGCACTGAAAGATGTCTCCCTGGTCGTACCCGAAGGCGATTTCGTCTTCCTGGTCGGTCCCTCGGGAGCCGGGAAATCGACCGTGGTCCGACTGCTCATTCGAGAGGAGCGGGCGACGCAAGGCCGCATTTTCGTGGACGGCGTGGAGCTGGGCTCTTTGCCTCGCCGCCGGCTGCCTCACTTTCGTCGCAAGATGGGGCTGGTCTTCCAGGATTTCAAGCTCCTACCGCGGCTCACGGTCTATGAGAACGTCGCTTTCGCGCTCCGGGTCCTCGGTGAGCCGCGGAGCGTGATCGAGCGCCGAGTCGAGGAAGCGCTGGAGACCGTCGGCCTTGCCCACAAGCACGTCAAGTATCCGCGCGAACTGTCGGGCGGCGAGCAGCAGCGAGTCGCCATCGCCCGTGCCCTGGTCCCGGGTCCTCGACTGATCGTCGCCGACGAGCCGACCGGCAATCTCGACCCGGCCACGGCCTGGGAGATCATGCAGCTCCTTCTGCGCATCAACGCAAACGGGTCCACCGTCGTCATGGCCACGCACAACCGGGAGATCGTCGATCTCCTGCGCCGTCGCGTGGTCGCCATAGAGAACGGACGGATCGTCAGAGACGACCGTTCAGGGACATACCATGAGAACTTGGCGGCATCTGCTCTTCGCGCTTAGCAGCGCCTGGCAGAGCTTCTGGCGGCACGTGCCGGTCACGGCGGCCGGCGTTCTCTCGATCACTCTGATCCTGATCCTGGCCGGTACCTGCCTGCTCCTCGGACACGCCTTCAGTCAGGTTCTCGACGGCTACAAGCAGCGCGTCAGCGTGATCAGCATCAGCGTCGCCGACCAGACGCCGATGCTTACCGTCGAGGATTTCGAGGACCAGCTGCGGCAGCGTCCGGAGGTGGTGAGCGTTCGCTTCGTGAGCAAGGAGGAAGAGCTGCGGCGGTTCTCTGAGGACCCGCGCAACCAGCAGCTGATCGAGCAGATCCAGGGCAACCCGGTGCCGGCGAAGATCGAGGTCAGGGTGAACCGGCTGGCGGAGGTCAAGACCATAGACACCGTGGCGCGACAGTGGCGGGGGGCCGACCGCACCGACCCGACCGACTATCAAGGCGATTTCATCACCAACATGCTGCGGCTCTCGAGCTGGCTGACCATCGCCGGCCTCGGCATGCTCGTGGTGCTCACGGTTGCCTCCATCGTCATCGTCATGAACACCATCCGGACGGCGGTCTACCACCGCCGCCAGGAGATAGAGGTGATGAAGCTGGTGGGCGCCACGGAGTGGTTCGTCCGCGGTCCCTTCGTGCTCGAGGGTGTGCTCACGGGACTGATCGCGGCCGCGCTGGCGCTAGGCCTTCTGATGCTGGCCTACCGGCCCTTCGTGGAGCGCTTCCAGACTGAGCTCTTCTTCGTCCCCCTCACCTATGACCCGCGCTTCGTGGGCGTGCTCGGTCCGAACCTGCTCCTGGCCGGCGTGCTCCTCGGCGCCATGGGAAGCTACATCGGCGTCCGCCGTTTCGTGAGGATCTGACAGTGCGAAGATTGCTCCTCCTTCCGGCCTTGGCGCTGCTCTTCGTCTCGACGGCCATCGCTCCTCCGGCCATGGCCCTCGACTGCAGCTCCGGTGACTCCACCTGCCAGGCGCTCCAGCAGGCGAGACAGAACCAGCAAGCCGCGCAGTCCCGCCTCGACCAGGTCAAGCAGAGCCTCGCCGACGCCCAGGCCAAGGCGCAGCAGACGATGGCCCTGATCAACGACCTGAACAGTCGGATCGCCCTGCAAAAGCGTGCCATCGCGGCCACACAGGCCAAGATGGACGAGACAGAGCGGCAGATCCGGTTCACGCAGGCCGAGATCGCGCGCCGCGAGGCGCACATGCAGGTCCGCCAGTCGCTCCTGGACCAACGGGTTCGAGCCATGGCGAAGCACGGGACCGTGAACTACTTCGAGCTCGTGGTCAGCTCCAAGAGCTTCAACCAGCTCGTCGACCGCGTGGTCGTGATGCAGGACATCGTGCGGAGCGACCAGTTGCTCCTGCAGACGCTGAAGGGCGAGCGCGACCAGCTGGTGGCATTGCGGCAGAAGCTGGACGTGCAGCGCAGCGAGGAAGCCTCGCTCCTGCGCCAGCAGCAGGAGCTGCAAACCCAGCTGCAGGTGACTCTGCGCGACCAGGAGGCGGCGCTGGCCTACTTCGCGTCGCTCGAGGCGCAGTTCCAGCAGCAGCGGGCGGAGCTGGAGGCTGAGAAGGCACGCTTCGACGACCTCGTCCTGCAGCTCCAGAGGCAGTACGACAGTCAGGCCAGGGGATATGGCGGCGGCAGCGGTCAGTTCGCCTGGCCGGAACGAGGCCCGATCACGCAGGGCTTCGGCTGCACCGACTTCCTCTTGGAGCCATATGATCCCAACTGCGCCACGCGCCATTTCCACACCGGGCTCGACATCGGAGCCGCCGGCGGCACCACCATCCATGCGGCCGATGCCGGAGTGGTCTCGTTCGCGGGCTGGGGCGGCGGCTACGGCAACGTCATCATCGTCACCCACGGCAACGGCTACAGCACGCTCTACGGCCACATGGCGAGCTTCGCCGCGGGATCGGGAGACCGGGTCAGCCGTGGGCAGCCGATCGGATACGAGGGCTCGACCGGGTTTTCGACCGGTCCGCACCTGCATTTCGAGATTCGCCTGAACGGCGCCTACCAAAATCCGCTTAGCTATTTGACGTGACATCACCGCGCCGGTGGCTCTTCGCCACCGTCGCCGTCCTGCTGCTCGCTCTGACCTTCACCGCCGGCGTCTGGGTCGACCAGACTTTCCCCGAGCAGGTGCCGCTGCTCCAGGCAGGCTCTGGCAACAGGCAGGGCCTCGACCAGCCGGCGATGGACGAGGCCCTGCGAGTCATCCAGGCCCACTACTACAACCGGAAGCTGGACTACGGAAAGCTCTCCAAAGGCAGCATTCGAGGCCTGGTGCAGTCTCTCGGCGACCCCTACACCGAGTACCTCGACTCGGACCAGGTCAAGAGCCAGCAGGACTTCTACGCCGGCCGTCACGCCGGGATGATCGGCATCTATGTCAACTACCGGGACGACTACCCGGTGATCACCGGGGTCCTCCCCAACTCGCCGGCGCTGAAAGCTGGCCTGCAGACCGACGACGTGATCTTGAAGATCAACGGCGCGGACGCACGCGGGCTCAAGTC
>JALYYF010000373.1 GCA_030946725.1 Candidatus Dormiibacterota bacterium | reverse complement strand
CTGCTCCAGGACGGGCGCGTCGTCGGCGCACTGTCGGCGCAGCGGCACGACGACCGGCCCTTCACGGCGTCGGAAGTCGAGCTGCTGGAGAGCGCCGCCCCCGTGGTCGCGATCATCCTGCGCAACGTGCGCCTGCACCGCTCCAACGAGCTGGCGCTCAGGCACTCGGTGCGTATCCAGGAGATATCCGCCCTCGCCGGGCACGACCTCGAATCCGTGGTGGCGAGCGTCGCGGAGCAGGCGCAGCCCATGCTCGAGGCCGTCGGCACGGCGTGCTGGGCGTTCGACGACGACGGCCGCGTGAGCGCCAGCGCCGCCACCGGCCAGCCCGCGGCTCACGTGCTGGCCTGGTCCGGACGGACCGCCACCAGGTCGTGGAAGGAGGCTCCGACCCAGGTCCTGAAGGGCAGCCGGGGCAGCCTGGACTGGAGCCTGATTCCGCTCTGGTACGCGGACCGGCTAGTCGGTGCGCTGGGCTCGGTGCGCCCGCATGGCGGGGTCGACCCCGGCGCCGAACGCCCCGTCGACTTCGCCCGGCACTCGGCCATCGCCATCGAGAGCGCCCGCCTGGTCGCGGAGACCAGGGGCCGCATCCGGACCCTGGAGGCCGTCGCCGGCCTCGCCAACCTGGACATCACGCGGCCGGACCGGGCCCGCCTGCAGATGGGCCGGCTGGTGGAGCAGGCGCTGTCAGGTTCCGGTGGAGCGCTCTGGCTGGTCGACGGGGGAGACATGGTTCGCGTCGGAGCGGGGGGCCGAGGCCGCCGGATCCCCCTCGGGCAGCTGGCCCAGGTCCTGTCCGGGGCCGGCTCCCGGACCCTGGTACGTCCGGTGCGGCGGGCGCTGCGGCCCGGGCTGGCGAACCTGCTGGGAGCCTTCGTGTCACCGATCGTGGTGGACGGCGCGGCGGTCGGGATGGTGGCCGCGGGCGCCGGCTCCTCGGCGGCGGAGACGAAGCGGCTGATGCCGGTGCTGAGCGGCCAGGCGGCCCTGGTGCTCGGCCGCCTCCAGCTGGTGGCCGAGCTGGACCGGCAGGCAAGGATGCTGAACAACATCCTGCGGCACTCGCCGGTCGGCGTCGTGCTGGAGGACGCGGCCGGAAACGTGATCTTCGCAAACCCGGAGGTGGAGCGGATCTACGGGGTGGATTCCGCACGACTCGCCGGGTCGCCGGCCGCCCTGCTCCTGGAGCAGGCCGGGGCGACCGTGCTGGCACAGCCGGACGAGGATGCCGGCGGCCCGCTCGAGCTGCGCCTCGGCGAGCGCGGGGTCGTCGTCCAGGTACGAAGGGTGCCCATCCCCGGCTCGGGTGAACAGCCCTCACGTGTCCTGACGCTGCACGAGGACGTCACCCAGGAGCACATGGTCCTGGAGGCCAAGGACCTCATGCTGCGCGCCATCGGCCACGAGGTGCTGAGCCCGGCGGCCGCCATGAGGTCCACCATCGCGGGCCTTCTCCAGTGGGGGGAGCAGATGGAGGCCGAGCGCCGGCGCACCCTGGTCGAAGAGGCGTACGAGGAGTCGGGCAGGCTGCTCAACCTGGTGGAGAACCAGCTCATCATCGCCAAGCTGGAGACGCGCCACTTCGAGCCGACCCCGCTCCCGGTGGCCGTGGACAGCGCTCTAGACATCGTCCTGGCCGTGCTGCGAAGCCGGTACGGACCGCGCGTCAGCTCCATTCGCCTCGACATCGATCCGGACCTCCCTGACGCCTTCTGCGAGCTCACGCACCTGGACCAGGTGCTGAGCAACCTGATCGGCAACGCGCTCGAGTACACGCTGGGAAGCCAGGTCCACGTCAGCGCCCGGTCGCTCGACGGCTGGCTCGAGATCACCGTGGCGGACGAGGGGAACGGACTTCCCGCCGAACAGCTGCAGACGCTCTTCCAGAAGACCGGCCAGGCCGGCCGCAAGCGGGCTCGGGGCGGCCTCGGGCTCGGGCTCTACCTGTGCCGGCTGGTGGTCGAGCGCTCGTTCGGCGGCCGCATCTGGCTCTCTCAGACCGGGCCGGGCGGGACGGTCTTCAAGTTCACCGTGCCGGCGCGGGCGGCGGAGACGACCCGCCGCGGCATGTCCGACATCAAGGTGGCGCGCTGACTTGAGCGCGTTCTCCGAGGTCAGTCTCTGGGTCCGGGTGGGGGGTGGGGTGCAGGAGCTCGCCAGCGGCCGGCGCCACGGCCCGGCGGACTCCGCGTTCCCGCCCCCGGGAGGGCCCTGGAGCGAGCTCCGCCACAACGGGCGGCTCATCGGCTGGGCGCCTCCCGGCGTGGCCTCCCGGGGCGTCATCCGGCGTGCCGAGGAGGAGGGGGCACGGCTGATCCAGGAGCGGCGGACTTACCTGCTCAGGCGGCTCGGGCACAAGGTCCGCTCCTCCGTGCTGGCCCTCCAGGAGTCGGCGAGGCAGGCCGCCTTCGGCCGCCAGGAGCTCTTCGAGGAGATACACGACCAGGCGCTCGACGTCGGCAAACGCGCGTTCGCGATGACAGCCGTGGCCCTGGATCCGGTCGACCCCGCCCGCTCGGTGGTCGTGGGCGCCGTCCTCAACCTGGCCGCTCCAGGTGCCGACCGGACCCTGCCCCCGGACGCGGTCGTGCGGGCGCCGGAGCCGGTCCTGGTGGAGGCGCTGACCAGGGCCTACGAGTGGATGGGCGGCCCGGGCGCGGTGATTCGCGGCGAGCTGGAGGGGCACTGGTGGCGTCTCGAGGTCGAAGCCTCGCCACACCGGCGTCCTCTGGTGATCCCAGAGCTCGGGGAACCGCTGGTCCGCTACCTGGTCGACACGCATCTCGATGGCTGGCTCGACGCCGGCCAGCCGGACCGGGTGGTCATCTACCTGCCCGCCGGCTGAGACCACGAAGGTTGGCCACCGTCCGACGCGTCCGCGCCAGCAACGCGGGCCCCTTCACCGGGCCCGGCACCAACGCCTGGGTCCTGGGCGACGCTCCGGCCGTGATCGTCATCGACCCGGGCCCCGACGACGACGACCACCTGGCGGCGATCGAGAGCCGTCTGCAGGGCGCCGCCGTCGGCGTGGTGCTGGTCACCCACTCGCACTCCGACCACGTCGGGCTGGCCCCACGGTTCGCGGCGCGGCATCACGCCCGCCTGGCCCGCTTTCCCGACCTGGCCGACGGCGACGTGGTCCGCGGCGGCCAGGTCGCCGTGACCGTGCTGCACACGCCTGGACACGCGGCGGACCACCTCGCCTTCTGGATGCCGGATGACCGCGTGCTCTTCACCGGGGACTTGATCCTGGGGCGGGGCAGCTCGATGGTCACCTACCCGGAAGGGGACGTGGCCGCCTACCTCCGGTCGCTGGAGCGGGTCGCCGCACTGAAACCCCGGCTCCTGTTCCCGGGCCACTGGGACCCCGTCCAGGAGGCGCCGGCCAAGATCCGGGAGTACCGGGAGCACCGCCTCGCCCGCGAGCGACAGCTGCTGGAGGAGCTGGAGGCCGGCGGTCCGGGGACGGCGGCGGAGCTGACCCGGCGGATCTACGCCGCGGAGGTGGGGGACCAGGAGGCGCTGCTGGGGGCCGCCGAGATGACGCTGCGTGCCCACCTGCGCAAGCTCCAGGACGAAGGCCGCGCCGCCGAACGGGACGGAGCCTTCTCGCTCACCTGACGCCGCGCCAATCGTCCGGGGGAGCGCCGGGCCAGCCCTCGGGCAGCGGGGCGGGGGCGGGCGGCGACCCCTGGAGGTATGGCATCGGGTCCTGGGGCAAGCCGCCGAAGCGCACCTCGAAGTGCAGGTGGGGGCCCGTGGAGTTGCCGGTCGAGCCGACCAGGCCGATCACGTCGCCCGCCCTGACCGGCTGGCCCCAGGCGACGCTGGACTGCACCATGTGGCCGTAGACGGTGGCGTAGCCGCCCTGCTGCTGGATGACGACGTAGTTGCCGTACCGTCCGTCGCTCAGTGGATAGGCGAGGCCCGCTGCGGCGGCGCGGATCGGCGTCCCCTGGGGCTGCGCCAGGTCGATCCCGGTGTGGAAGCCGCCCGGACACTGCTGGGCCGGCCGCTCGCGCTCGAAGCCGGTGCAGCCGAAGGGTTGGGTGAGCGTCCCCTGCAGAGGCCAGGCGACCAGGGGACCCGGCCCGGGCGACCAGGGGCCTGACGCACGCGGGGCAGCCAGCGTCGGCAGCCAGTCGTCGACCGTCGTGGGGGCCGGGGGCGGTCGCGAGGGAACGCGCTCCGGCGTGCGCCCTGAGCCAGAGTCCGACGGCGCCGCAGCCGCGACGAGGCTGAGCGGCGCCAGGAGCAGGAGCAGGGTGGCTAGCGGCCGGGTAAAGCCCAACGGGCCGTATCGTAGCGGTGTGACAGCCGATCCCCTGACCGGCGCCACGCGCCCGGCCATCGGCGAGCTCTCCCGGGAGCAGCTGAACGAGTGGCTCACTGAGCGCGGGGAGCCGCCGTACCGGGTCCGCCAGCTGAGGCGCTGGCTGGCCCAGGGCCACCGCTTCGAGCGCATGGACGACCTGCCGGCGGCCCTCCGCGGGCAGCTGGCGGACTGCTACCGGAGCAGTTCTCTGCGTCAGCTGCGGCGCAGCGAATCCGACGGTGGCCTCACCACCAAGGTGCTGTACGAGCTGGACGGCGGATACACGGTTGAGGCGGTCGTGATGCGCTACCCGGGCCGCTCGACCCTGTGCATCTCCTCCCAGGTCGGCTGCCCCATAGGCTGCCCTTTCTGCGCCACCGGCCAGGGACCCTTCGGGCGCAACCTGAGGCCGCACGAGATCCTCGACCAGGCCGTCGAAGCCTCCCGGGAGCTGCGGCTGGAGGGGCGCCGGCTCTCGCACGTGGTCTTCATGGGCATGGGCGAGCCGCTGGCCAACTACGCGTCGGTCCTGGAGGCGGTGCGGCGGATCGCCGATCCCGACGGCCTGGCGATCAGTCCGCGTCGGATCACGATCTCCACCGCCGGCCTGGTGCCGAGGATCACCGGCCTCTCGGAGGAGGGCCTGCCCGTCACGCTGGCGATCTCGCTGCACGCGGCGCGCGATGAGCTGAGAGACGAGCTGGTCCCCATCAACAGGCGGTATCCGCTCTCCGAGTTGATGGCCGCCGCGGACGGCTTCGCCCGCAAGACTGGGCGGCGCGTCAGCTACGAGTGGGTCCTGCTCGCCGGGGTCAACGACACCGACCGTGACGCGGAGGAGCTGACCCGGCTGCTGCGGGGAAGGCTGGCCCACGTGAACCTGATCCCGTTCAATCCCGTGCCGGACACTCCCTACCGAGAGCCCTCCAGCCGTCAGGTCCATCACTTCGCGGCACGCCTCCGAGCCGGCGGCCTCACGGTGACGGTCCGGGACACTCGGGGCAGGGATAGCGAGGCTGCCTGCGGGCAGCTCCGGGCGCGCGTCCTGGCCGAAGGCGCCACGCTCAGATAGGCGTCCTCTACGCCGGTACGTCCGGCTTCAGCTACCCGGGCTGGCGGGGCGTCTTCTACCCTGACCGGCTGGCCCCGGCCAAGATGCTCGCGTACTACGCCGAGCGCCTGAACGGCGTCGAGCTGAACGGCAGCTTCTACCGGACTCCGCCGCCGGCCACCCTGGCCGCCTGGTCCCAGCAGTCACCGCCAGGCTTTCGCTTCTGCTTCAAGGCCCACCGCGGGCTTACCTACGCGGGCCCGGGGTTCGACAGCGAAGGTCTGGCGCGGGACATCGGCGGCCGGCTGGCCGGACTGGAGGGCAGGCTGGGGCCGGTGTTGGTCCAGTTCCCGCCAACCCGGGCGGTCGACCTGGCGCGGCTCGACGGCCTGCTGGGCGCGCTCAGGGTGAGGGCCGCCGTCGAGTTTCGGGACCCCTCCTGGTTCCGTGACGACGTCTACCGGCTGCTGCGCGCCCACGACGCCGCGCTGGTGGTCACCGACCAGGACAAGTGGCCGGCGGCGCCCCGGCTCGAGCTCTCGGGCGTCGGCTATTACCGGCTGCGCCGCGACTACGAGGCAGCCGAGCTGGAACGGTGGCGGCGCGAGCTGCGCTCGGAGTCCGAGGCCAGGGATGAGCTCCACGTCTACTTCCGCCACGAGCCACAGGCCCCGGCCTGGGCGGTGCGCATGCAGGAGCCCGGGCCTCCCTGAGCCGGCCCGATTCGATCCTGCGCAGGGGGGAGGATTGAGCCAGGATTGAAAGCGGTGGCCTACAGCTCGCCGGTCGGAATCGACTTCGGGCTCTTCGGGCCGGGATCCACGGCCTGGCGCATGCACCGGGAGCCCGCCATGCTGGTGGGTGGGCTGCGCGCCCTCATCGTCCAGGCCCTGCATCCCCTGGCCATCGCCGCGGTGGCGGACCACAGCGACTACAGGAGCGACGTCTGGGGACGCTATGCGCGGACCAGCAACTACGTGGTCACCACCATCTTCGGGTCCACGCGCCAGGCCAGGGCGCTGGGGACCCGGGTGCGGGCCATCCACCGGCCCATCCACGGCCTCGACAGGGTCACCGGCCAGCCATATGCGGCGGACGACCCGGTGCTGCTGCTCTGGATCCACGCCACCCTGGTCGAGTCCTTCCTGGCAGCGTATCGCCGCTTCGTCGGTCCATTGGAGGTCGGCGAGGCCGACCGGTACGTGGCCGAGATGATCAGTCAGGCGGAGCTGGTCGGGCTCGGCGCCGGCGAGGTCCCCTCCACGGAGGCGGGCAACCAGGCCTTCATCGAGTCCTGCCGCCCCCTGATGATCGCCACCAGGCACTCGCTGGAGGCGCTGGACACCGTGCTCCACCCGCCGCTGCCACCCTGGCGCAGGCCGGTCTGGTGGGTGGCCGGGCAGGCCGCGATCTCGGTGCTCCCCGACTACGCGGTCGAGCTCTACGGAATCCGCCGCAACC
>JALYYF010000365.1 GCA_030946725.1 Candidatus Dormiibacterota bacterium | reverse complement strand
TCACGCTGACCGGCGCCGCGGGATGCGGGAAGACCCGGCTGGCCCTGGAGATCGCGGCGCGCCAGTCGCAGGAGTTCGCCGACGGGACATGCCTGGTGGAGCTCGGCGGGCTCACCGAGCCGGAGCTGGTTGCCAACCAGGTGGCCACGGCCACGGGCTTGCTGGACGACCGCGTCCGCCCGATGACGGAGATGCTCGCCGAGCGCCTCCAGGGTCGCAGCCTGCTGCTGATCCTGGACAACTGCGAGCACCTCCTGGGGGCCTGCGCGAGCCTTGCCGACGTCCTCACGCGGAACTGCCCGGACCTCCGCCTCCTGGCCACCAGCCGCGAGCCACTGGGTGTCACGGGAGAGCTCACCTGGCAGGTCGCCCCTCTCGGGACGCCCGACCCGGAGCGGACGACCACCCTCACTCAGGCCCTGCGTTCCGATTCCGTGCGGCTGCTGCTCGAGCGCGCCCAGCTCAGCCGCCCCGGCTTCGCCCTCACCCAGGACAATCTGCCTGCCGCCGTGCAGGTTTGCCGGCGCCTGGACGGCGTGCCGTTAGCCCTGGAGCTGGCCGCGGCTCGACTGCGCGTCCTCTCCATCGAGGAGATCGCGACGCGGGTGAGCGATCACCTCAGCCTGCTCGACTCGGGGGCCCGCGCTGGGCCTGAACGCCAGCGCTCGCTGCGGGCGGCCATCGACTGGAGCTACGACCTCCTCAGCGAGCCGGAAAGGCTCTTCTTCTCCAGGCTCTCCGTGTTCGCGGGCGGCTTCACCCTGGAGGCGGCCGAGGAGGTGACCCCGGGCGGCACCCTCGAGACGCGGCAGGTGCTCGACCTGCTCGCCAGGCTCGTGGACAAGTCCCTGGTACAGGTCGAGGAGCTGGATAGGCGTCAGACCCGCTACCGGCTCCTGGACACTCTGCGCCAGTACGGACGGGAGCGGATCGACGAGAAAGAGGGGGAAGCTGAGCTCAAGCGCCGGCACTTCGAGTTCTTCGCCGCGCTCGTCCAGCGTGCGGACCCTCACCTGCACGGGAGCTCCGAAGAGGGCTACTGGCTCGAGAATATCCGCCAGGAGCACGACAACCTCCGGAGCGCACTCGACTGGAGCGAGACCGGCGCGCCTGAGGACGGGCTGCGGCTGGCGACCGGTCTCGGCGCCTACTGGTACGTCTCAGGTCATCTCGACGAAGGGCGGCGCTGGCTGGAACGGGCGCTGGCGATCACCGGCGAGTCGTCAGTGCGCGGCGAGGCGCTGGTCCGGCTCGGCCGGCTGGCGCTGAAGCAGGGGGCCTGGGAGGCCAGCCGCAGATTCGACCGCGAGGCCCTGGCCTGGTCAGGGCTGGCGGACGATCCCCACACGAAGGCGCGAGCCCTGAACCAGGCTGCGTTCATCCGGGTGCAGGAGGGAGACCTGCGAGCTGCCCGCGCCGCGTACGAGCAGGCGCTGGCGCTCGATCGCGACATAGGCGCCGACTTCTGGGTGGCGAGCTCGATGGATCACCTGGGCCAGTGCATCCGCTTCCAGGGCGACCATCAGGCCGCCGGACGGCTGCTGCGAGGAAGCCTCGAGATCCGCCGCCGGATCGACGACAAGCGCGGTGTGGCGGCCTCGCTCGTCAACCTCGCCGAGCTTGCTCTGGACTCCGGTGACCTGGCCGGCGCCCACACTGCGCTGACCGAGTCCCGGCCGGTGCCGTCGGCGGTTCCGTACCGGCTCGTGGTGGTGACGTGGCTCGGTGCGGTGGCGCGGCTGCTTGCGCTGGCGGGGGAGGCAGAGGCGACGCTGACGCTTGCCGCGGCAGGTGAGGCGCTGCAGGCGGCGGTCGGCGGCTCTCTCGTCGAACCCGCCAGGCGAAGCCGTGACCGCTGGCTGGAACGCGCCAGGCGGGCCGCCGGACCTCGAGCGCGGGAGGCCGAGACCGTGGGCGCGGCACTTTCCCCGGACGCAGCCTGTGACCTCGCCGCCGCGGCGCTTTCTGAGCTCGCGGGACAGCTGACGCAGGCCACGCCGGATTGGGCCTCCCCGGAGGCGCGCAGCGCCGGTCTGACGCGGCGGGAATGGGAGGTGCTGGCGCTGCTGGTTGAA
>JALYYF010000359.1 GCA_030946725.1 Candidatus Dormiibacterota bacterium | reverse complement strand
GCGGTCGTCGACCATTCGCTGCCGGAGGTGCGCGGCCCGGGATCCCAGCCTGGGCACCCGGTCGATCACGTCCATGACCAGGCGGAAGCGGTCCAGGTCGTTCAGCATCACCATGTCGAAGGGCGTCGTCGTGGTGCCCTCCTCGCGGTAGCCGCGAACGTGCAGGTTGGCGTGGTTGCGACGCCGGTAGGTGAGCCTGTGGATCAGCCAGGGATAGCCGTGATAGGCGAACATGACCGGCTTGTCCTCTGTGAAGAGGCCGTCGAACTGGGCGTCCGGCAAACCGTGCGGGTGGTCGGTCTCCGACTGCAGCCGCATCATGTCGACCACGTTGACGACCCGCACCTTGATCTCCGGCAGATGCTCGCGCAGCATCGCCGTGGCGGCCAGCGTCTCCAGGGTCGGGATGTCGCCGCAGCAGGCCATCACCACGTCAGGGTCGCTGCCGTCGTCACTGCTGGCCCAGTCCCAGATGCCGAGGCCGCGTGTGCAGTGGAGGATGGCGTCGTCCATCGACAGGTAGGCCAGCGCGGGCTGCTTGCCGGCCACTATGACGTTGACGTAGTCACGGCTCCGGAGGCAGTGGTCCGCCACGGAGAGCAGGGTGTTGGCGTCGGGCGGCAGGTAGACGCGGATTATCTCGGCCCTCTTGTTCACGACGTGGTCGATGAAGCCGGGGTCCTGGTGGGTGAAGCCGTTGTGGTCCTGCCTCCACACGTGCGAGGTGAGGAGGTAGTTGAGCGAGGCGATCGGCCGTCGCCAGGGGATCTGGCGCGTGGTCTTCAGCCACTTGGCGTGCTGGTTGAACATCGAGTCCACGATGTGGACGAAGGCCTCGTAGCAGTTGAAGAGACCGTGGCGCCCGGTCAGCAGGTAGCCCTCCAGCCAGCCCTGGCAGAGGTGCTCGCTCAGCACCTCCATGACGCGGCCGTCGGGCGAGAGATGCTCGTCGGTCGGCAGGCGGTCGGCGACCCAGGTCTTGTCGGTCGCTTCGAAGAGATGGGTGAGGCGGTTGGACGCGGTCTCGTCGGGACCCATGACGCGGAACCCGGAGGGGTTGAGCCGCATGATGTCTCTCAAAAAGCCGCTCAATACCCGTGTCGCCTCGTGGAAGCTGGTGCCCGGCTTGGCGACGTCTACTGCGTAGTCTCTGAAGTCCGGCATCTTCAGGTTCTGCAGCAGCAGGCCGCCGTTCGCGTGCGGGTTCGCGCTCATGCGGTGAAGTCCCCTGGGGGGCAGCTCGGCGAGCTCTGGCACCAGGGTGCCCTGGGCGTCGAAGAGCTCGTCCGGCCGGTAGGAGCGCATCCAGCCCTCGAGGATCTCGAGGTGCTCCGGGTTGGCCGCGAGGTCGCTCACGGGCACCTGGTGGGAGCGGTAGGTTCCCTCGACCGGGGCCCCGTCCACCTCCTTGGGACCGGTCCAGCCCTTTGGGGTCCTGAGCACGATCATCGGCCAGCGCGGGCGCTCCCCGCCCTCGCCACCGCCTCGGGCTCGCGACTGGATCCCCGCGATGTCGTCGAGTGCCCGGTCGAGCGCCGCCGCCATCAGCTGGTGCACGGCCTGCGGCTCCCCTCCCTCCACGAAGAGGGGCGCGTACCCGTAGCCCTCGAGCAGGGCGCGAAGCTCCGCCTCCGGGATGCGGGCGAGCACGGTCGGGTTGGCGATCTTGTAGCCGTTCAGGTGCAGGATGGGCAGCACGGCTCCGTCCCGCGCCGGGTTCAGGAACTTGTTCGAGTGCCAGCTCGTGGCCAGAGGGCCGGTCTCCGCCTCGCCGTCGCCGACCACGCAGAAGACCATCAGGTTCGGGTTGTCGAAGGCGGCGCCGTAGGCGTGGGCGAGGGCATAGCCGAGCTCACCCCCCTCGTGTATCGAGCCCGGGGTTTCGGGCGCTGCGTGGCTCGGGATCCCGCCGGGGAAGGAGAACTGCCGGAAGAGCCGCTGCATGCCACCCTCGTCCTGGGTGATGCTGGGGTAGATCTCGCTGTACGTCCCTTCCAGGTAGGCGTTCGCCACCACGCCGGGGCCGCCGTGGCCGGGGCCCATGACGTAGATCGCGTCGAGATCTCGGCCTTTGATCACGCGGTTGGCGTGGGCGTAGACCAGGTTGAGGCCGGGCGTGGTTCCCCAGTGTCCGAGCAACCGGGGCTTGACGTGCTCCAGCCTGAGCGGCTCCTTGAGCAGGGGATTGGCGAGCAGGTAGATCTGGCCCACCGCGAGGTAGTTGGCGGCTCTCCAGTAGGCGTCGAGGCGGCTCAGCTGGTCATCGTCGAGAGGCCGGCCGCTGCCAGTTGCGTTGGCCCGTTCAGTCTGGGTGGCCATGGTCGTCTCCTTCGAGCGAGGATGGACAGACTCTGCTGGGGACGGCCCGACGAGGGCCTCGATTTCACACCCTACGCCCCGGCTCCCGGGCGCGATCTCCGGGGACTGGTCGGTACAGTGGGTCACCGTTACCGCAAATAGCGGGCTGGCGCTACTCGCCGGCCGTGGAGGCTGAAGATGGAAGCCGACCCGCGATCGATGCAGTCGATGGTCGTCGGGCAACCCTCGAGGTCACGGCGCTGGCGCTGGTTGATCGTGTTCGTGGTCGGGTTGATGCTCTGGATCGCCTCCATCCTGGTGACGGCCCTCACTCGCAATTCGAACCTGATCCCCACCGACGTGCTGCTGGGGAGCTTCCTCGTTCCTGTCACCGCGGTCATCTGGAACTTCGATCACGACGTGGACTCCGTCCTGACGGGGCAGAGGATATTCGTGACCTTCGTCGTGGGCGGTGTGCTCGGTGTGCTGGCCGCCTCGGTCCTGGAGAGCCCGCTCTCCCAGAACAGCCCGCTGACCTACATCGCGGTCGGCTTCATCGAAGAAGCCGTCAAGTTCGCGGCGCTGCTTGGCGCGGCGGTCGGTCTGAGCCGCTACACGACCCGGGACGGGATCGTGCTCGGTGCCACCGTCGGATTCGGGTTCGCCGCGCTCGAGAGCGCCGGCTACGCCTTCAACGCGCTCTTCACCGTGCACGGCCTTTCCCTGGGCAGCCTGATCGCCACGGAGGCCCTGCGTGGATTGCTGGCTCCCCTGGGCCACGGCCTCTGGACCGCCATCGTGGGTGGCGCGCTCTTCCATGCCTGCGGCAGGGCCAACCGGCTGCGGGTCACGGGCGGTGTCATAGGCGCCTACCTGCTGGTCTCGATACTGCACGCGCTCTGGGATTCGATGCGTGGCATCGCGCTCATCCTCACCGCCCTTCTCACGCTGGCGTCCGGCCAGAGCCTGGGCATGCAGAGCGGCGCGCCGGCTGCCAGCGACCAGCAGGTGATTCTCTTCAACCTGATCAACCTGGGCGGGATCGTGCTGGTGTCGGCGGTCGGGATCGTCAGCCTGCTGATGATCTCCCGGCGCTGGGACCGGCACCCCCGGAGCACACCGGCCTAGGCCGGCGGTTGCCGCCGCTGCCATTCCAGCACGAGCATGGCGAGGAGCAGGGAATCGCGCCAGCCGTCGCGGAGGTGCATGGTTTCGCGCAGCCTTCCCTCAAGCCGCATTCCGAGCTTGG
>JALYYF010000347.1 GCA_030946725.1 Candidatus Dormiibacterota bacterium | reverse complement strand
TCCAAAACCAGCACCCGGGCCGAGGAGAGCTCCTGGTGCACCGCCGGGATTGCGAGCTCGGGAGTCCCCGACATGTTCGCGGCGATCTCCATGGTGTTCCGGGCCTCGATCCGGAAGTCCAGCTCCTCGCGAAGGCGGTCGGCGAACTCCTGGGCGAACTGGCCGACGTTGTACTCGCGGGCCCAGGGCGCCCGCGACTCGACCGTCTTCGCCAGCTGAAGCAGCACCTGGATGTCGCGCTCGACTGCCTCGGCGATCCCGGGCCGCTGGACCTTGACCACCACCTCCTCGCCGCTGTGCAGGCGGCCCCGGTAGGCCTGGCCGATGGAGGCTGACGCCAGCGGCTGCCATTCGATCTCGGCGAAGGCGTCACGGACCGGCCGCCCAAGCTCCGCCTCCAGCAGCTCGCGCATCTTCTGGGGGTCCTCCGGAGCCACCCGGTCCTGGAGGTGCGACAGCTCCTGGATGAAGGATGCCGGCAGCAGGTCGCGGCGCGTGGAGAGGACCTGGCCCAGCTTCACGAACATGCCGCCGCAGTCCTCCAGGGCGTGCGTGACGCGGTGCGGCAGCCCCGAGGCGCCGTCGGGCCCCTCGTCGTGCTCGTGCCTGCCGATGCCGAGGTAGGGCCCCAGGCCGTGACGTGCCGCGATACGCGTCAGCTGCAGGTAGCGGAGCACCCGCCGCAACCAGAGCCGGATCGCGTTGACCGGCCGCGGAATCCGGGTCGGCGCGCTGCCCGCCAGCGCCGACGGCTGGGCTATGAGCTCGAAGAGCACGGAGGCGAGCATCGTGAGGACGATCGCGAAGACGTAGACGTCGCGCGTGAAGTCGATCGACTGCGGCTGGTCGTTGGTCAGCACGAGGGAAAGGGCGACCGCGGCCAGCCAGCCCAGGAAACCGGAGACGATGACCCGGAACCATGAGTGCTTGACGCCCAGCAGCCGGCTGGCCAGCCAGGCGATGACCAGGATGGCCGGGATCGAGGTGATCAGGTGGGCGGACTGGGTGAGCCGGCTGCTGAAGAGCAGGCGCACCGCCAGGACCAGGAGTTGCATGTCCCTGAGCATCGGCCCCTCTACCTCCCTCGCCTATCCACGTCCACGCCCCCGCGTGAACCTCCTCGCGAGGCCCGGGCAGTGTAGCACTGCTTCTCGCGCGCTAAGACATCGCGGAGGCGGGGAAACTCGGCGAGCGGGCCGGACGCCTAGCCCAGGCTATAGATGCCGGGCAGCTCCCGATAGAGGCCGGCGTAGTCGAGCCCGTAGCCGATCACGAACCGGTCGGGGATCACGAAGCCGGTGAAGTGGATGTCCACCGGCATCTCGCGGCGGGCCGGCCGGTCGAGCAGGGTGGCCAGCCGCAGCGAAGCCGGATGGTTGCTCGCCAGCTCCTCGTTGATCAGGTTGATGGTGCGTCCCGAGTCGACGATGTCCTCGACCAGCAGGAGGTGACGGCCCGTGAGCGGTCCCTCGACCAAGTGGGCGAACTTGACCTTGCCGGAGCTGGTGGTGGCGCTGCCATAGCTGGAAGCGCGGACGAACTCGAGCTCGGCGGGGATGCTCAGGCTGCGCAGGAGGTCTGCCGCGAAGACCGCCGCGCCCTTCAGTATCACGATCAGGACCAGCGGCTGGTCGAGGTCGGCGTAGACGCTGGAGATCTCCTGCCCCATCTGGCGGACGCGCTTGGCGATCCGGCGAGCGGAGATCATCGGCCGCCCACCGCCGCGAACCGGGGCCAGGGGTTGGGTGAGGACGCCCTGCATCGAGTCAGATCAGTCTACCTGTGCAGCCAGCCCTAAATTCCCCTCCCCGTTGCCAACACATGTCCCTCCCCCTTGCCAACACATTCCGTCCCCCTTGCGGGGAGGGTAGGGAGGGGGTCCGGGGGTCCTACGGCGGCAGCGGAGCGACGGTGGCGCCCGCCGCCCCGCGGCCCCGCGCGTAGCGCCCGCCGTAGTAACGGCTGAAGCTGCCGTCGTAGGAGAGCGCGGTGCCCCCGTGGTAGGCGTCCGCCTCCTTCGCGCGGTGCGGTGAGTGGCCGTGCACGACCCGGCGCGCGCCCGTCCTCTTGAGCCATTCGGCGAGGCGATGCGGCTGGCGGCGGAAGACGCCGAACGGTGACATCGCCTCCCAGAGCAGGTCCTCGCGCCCGTTGTCGAGCAGGAGCCGGGTCATCCGGTTCACCTCGTCGACGGGGTCGGCATCCGGGTCGTCCATGAGAGCCCCGTAGTTGTCGTTGTCCGAGTGTTGCACCAGGGTGCCGTCTTCGAGGCGGACCAGCGCCGGCCGGCTGCGCAGCCATTCCTGAAGGCCCGGGTCACCGGCCAGCTCCTGCAGGTCGTGGGGTTGGCCGCCCATGCCCACCCAGAAGCCGACCCTTGTGCGGTCGCGGAGAGCCCAGAGCATCGCCACCTCATGGTTCCCGAGCAGAACGGTGGAGTTGGGGCGGTCGCGGGCGTAGCGCATGCCGCCAACCCCGAAGGGGCCACCGTCCACGAGGTCGCCCAGGAAGATGGTCTCCCACTGCTCCGCCGGGTAGGGCCCCAGTGCCTTGAAGAGCCGCTCCAGGTCGCCGTGGACGTCGCCGACGATCAGGACCGGCAGCGACACAGCTCGCGCAGCAAGGTCTCTGAAGGGCCGCTGAGCCGGCGGACCGCCCTGGTGTTGGAGCCGATCGTCTGCAGCTCCGTCCGGTGCTCGGGCCAGCGCATGGGGAGGCCCAGCACCGCCTCGGCCTCCGGCCGGCGGAAGGGGACGGCCCTCGGGAGCAGCCCGCTGCCGGGGCCGCCGCGG
>JALYYF010000440.1 GCA_030946725.1 Candidatus Dormiibacterota bacterium | reverse complement strand
CGCCCTCCCGCGGGCCACCGCCGCCGGCCGCGGCCCGAGCCACGACACCGGCGACGTCCTGGCCCGGCCGCCAGCCGGGCCGCTGGGGCAGCAGGTGCAGCTCGCCGCGGTTGATGCTGAAGGCCCTGACGTCGATCAGCGCCTCGTCCGCGCCGACCTCGGGATCGTCGACCTCTTGAAGCTGGACCGGCTCCGGACCATCAGGTGTCGAGACGAAAGCCAGCATCCTGTTGCCTCCTTGCTTCTACGGCGAACCGCGCGCTACCGCGTGCTACCGGAGGACGCGCGCGTCACCGAGCCGCCGGGTGATGCGCTGCGCGTCCAGATACTCGAGCAGTGCCAGCATCGGCCGCCGGCTGGCACCCAGCCGGTCGCGCAGCGAGGCCACCGTGACCGAGCCCTCGCTGGCGACCGTCTCCCTCACCAGCTCCACCGCGGCCGTGTAGGCCGAGGGCGTGAAGGCCACGTCCTCGGAGAGCCGCACCAGCTGGCCGGCGCGGGCCAGCGCCCTGACCACCTCGGCGGAGGCGCCGGCCTCCCTCATCGCCTCCGGCAGGGAGGGCGGAGCGAAGGGACGCGCCCCCAGAAGCTCCAGCAGCCGCCTGGCCGGACCGCCGGCCGCCGGCTCGATCTCCACACGGTGCTGGGGCAGCGCCAGGTCGCCCTCGCGCTCCTCCAGCACCCCGTCCGCCACCAGGGCCGCCAGCACCGGGCCGAAGGCCGCCGGGGCCAGTCCGAGCCGGCTCTTCATCTCCTGCCGGGGCATCCCCCCGCGCAGGGGATGCGCGCGGTGGTACTCCTCCAGCGCCCGCCGAGCCCGCTCCACCAGGACAGCCCAGGCTTCAAGCGCGAACAGCCACTGGCCTGCCCGCCTGGCGTGCAAGGCAGAGGTGTCGGCACCTTCCGCCAGGGTCGCGCGCAGGAGCGCCGCTTCTGTGATGCCGCGTGGATACTTGCGGAGCTCCTCCTGGAGCACCTCGCCGGCCAGCCGCCGCTCCAGCGACTCCGGCACCCGCTCGTCGTGCCGGGGATGACGGCGAGGGTTGACGTCGGCGAAGGCGCCACCGGCGATGGTGATCGACGGGCTGGGCAGGCGAAGCACGAAACGGTCGCCGGGGGCAATCGCCAGCGGCTGGCT
The DNA here is from genome assembly GCA_030946725.1 of Candidatus Dormiibacterota bacterium. GTDB lineage: Bacteria > Chloroflexota > Dormibacteria > Dormibacterales > Dormibacteraceae > Nephthysia. Next base: position 4,539 of record JALYYF010000440.1, on the reverse strand, counting down.
CAGGTAGAGCTGGACCCAGCCGCTTCCCCCGGGCGGCACCTCCTCGGCGGCCAGCACGATCACGCGGGCGGGCACTTCGGCCGTGCCCGTATGCAGCATGACCTGACCGCCATGCCGCAGACCACGTGGGCTGTCCGGGAGCACACGAACCGAGGCGTCCACCCGGCGGGTCGCCACCACGGTCCCCGGCCGGGCCAGGACCTCGCCCCGGCTCAGCTCGTCCTTCTCGACACCGACGAGGTTCGCGGCCACCCTGCTGCCGGGCTCGGCCGCCTCAACCTTGCGATTGTGCTGCTGGAGGCCGCGAACGCGGACTCGCCGCGCCGACGGCTGCAGCTCCACCTCCTCCCCCACCCTCAGAGACCCGTCGACCAGCGTCCCGGTGACGACCGTGCCGAAGCCACCGATGGTGAACACCCTGTCGACCGGCAGACGCGGGCGGCCGCGGTCCTGACGGGCCGGCGTCCCCTCCAGCAGCAGGTCGAGTCGCTTCTTCAGCTCTTCCAGCCCCTGGCCGGTCTGGGCGGACACCGGCAGGATGGGGGCGCCGGCAAGCGAGGTCCCGGCCAGCGTGTCGGCCAGCTCGGCGGAGACCAGCTCCAGCCAGTCGGGCTCGACCAGGTCGACCTTGGTCACGACCGCCAGCCCCCGCCCCACCTCCAGCAGGTCGACGATCTCCAGGTGCTCGCGGGTCTGCGGCATCACGCCCTCGTCGGCCGCCACCACGAGGAGCACAGCGTCCAGGCCGTGCACGCCGGCCAGCATGTTCCGGATGAAGCGGGCATGGCCGGGCACGTCCACGATCCCGACCAGGCGGCCGCCGGGCAGCGTCAGGTAGGCGAAGCCGAGGTCGATGGTCATGCCCCTCCTCTTCTCCTCTTCGAGGCGGTCGGGATCGATGCCGGTCAGGGCCTGGATCAGCGTCGACTTGCCGTGGTCGATGTGTCCCGCGGTGCCGACGACGAAGCTCATCGATGGCGCGAGAGGCGGCCGACCGCCGCCTCGATCGCCTCCTGCAGCGGGTCGTCCTCGCCCAGTAGCACCGTGCGCAAGTCCAGGCAGCAGCGCCCCTGCTCGATGCGCGCGATGACGGGCGGGTCCCCGGCCCTCAGCGCGGCGGCGAGCCTGGAGGCTCTGCCCTCGAGGGCGAGCAGCGTGGTGGGAAGGACCTGGCCGGGAAGCGAGCCACCGCCGACCGCCGAGCCGGCCTCGAGGAGGCCGCTCTCGACCCCCCGCTCGGCCAGCCGAACCATGAGGAAGCCGGCCCGCCGGCGAACCTGCTCCGGGGTCGCCGCCAGCATGGACTCGACGGGCGAGGGATGCCCCAGCAACCGCTCAGCGAGCGTCACCTCCAGCGCGGCCAGGGTCATCTTGTCAACTCGAACCGCGCGGGCGAGCGGGTGCTTCGCCATCTTGCCGATCGGCTCCGCACGGCCGAGCGCGATTCCCGCCTGCGGGCCGCCCAGCAGCTTGTCGCCGGAGAACGTGGTCACGTCCGCGTGCTCGAGCGACTCGGCCACCGTCGGCTCGTCGAAGACCGGCTCCAGGGCCCCACTGCCGAGGTCGTCGACGAGGAGCAGGCCACGGCCATGGGCCACGCCGGCCAGCTCGCGCAGCGACGGGCTCTCGGTGAAGCCGCTGACCCGGAAGTTGGAGGTGTGGACGCGCAGGATCGCCGCGGTACGGGGCCCGATGGCCGCCTCGTAGTCGCCGGCGCGGGTCCGGTTGGTGGTCCCCACCTCCACCATGCGAGAGCCCGAGAGGCGCATCACGTCCGGCATCCGGAAGGAGCCGCCGATCTCGACCTGCTGGCCGCGGGACACCACCACCTCGCGCCGTCCGGCCAGCGCGGCAAGCGCGAGCAGGACTGCGGCCGCGTTGTTGTTGACCACGAGGGCGGCCTCCGCTCCGGTCAGCCGCCCGAGCGCCGGCTCGACCAGCTTGGAGCGATCGCCCCGGCGCCCGCTGTCGAGGTCCATCTCCAGGTTGCTGTAGCCGCCGGCGACGCTCGCCGCCGCCGTGGCCGCCGCCCTCGTGATGGGCGCTCGGCCGAGGTTGGTGTGCAGCACGACGCCGGTGCCGTTGATGACCCTCCGCAGGCGCGGCGCGACCCATCCGGCGAGGCGATCAGCGACCGCGGCGACGCGTTCCTCAGCATTCAGGAGGCCTCCCTCCCGTTCTTCGGCCAGCTGTTCGCGGAGGGCGTCGGTGACCAGGGCGCGGGGGTAGCGCTCGCTCAGGCGCAGATAGGCCGGCTCGTTCAGAAGCGACCCGACAGCGGGCAGGGATGCAGGCTGACGTATCCGGTGCACTGACCGAGTATGCCCGTGGCGGCGGGCTGGAAGAAGATGCCGACGACCGCATCCAGGATGCCGAAGTGGAGCAGGTAGGGACCGAAGAAGATGACCACCGCGCAGACGATCCAGATGGTCTGGACGTTGGCCGAGACGTTGTAGAAGAAGCGGGGGTAGCGACCGCGGAAGAGCGCTTCCACGATGCGCCAGCCGTCGAGTCCGGGGACGGGCAGGAGCTGGAAGGCGAATATCGACAGGTTCAAGAAGTAGATGGCGTAGACGACGGTGCTCAGCAGGCCCAGCGGGAGCTGGGCCAGCGTGAATGGGTTCGGTACGGCACCCGCCGCGATCAGGACGCGGACGAGCACGCCGAAGACGATAGCGACCAGCAGGTTGGCGGCAGGGCCAGCCAGCGCATAGAGCACCCGGCCGCCCACGCCGCGCAGGCGGTACTCGTTGACCGGTATCGGGTTGCCCCAGCCCACGTTGGCGAGGAACACCACGACCACGCCGTAGACGTTGAGGAGCCGGCGCGGATCGGGCCTGAAGAAGCCCCGGTTGCGCGGTGAGGGGTCGCCCATGGCGTAGGCAGCGAACCCGTGGCCCAGCTCGTGGACGGGGATCGCCACAAGGAGGGCCGGGATCAGGAAGAGCGCCCCGACCAGGAAGACGACGGGATCGCCACCGATCATCGAGTGTCCTGTCTCAGTCCACGCGGATGCGGGTCACTCGCGACCCCTTGCTCGAGGGCCGGCGCCGCCGAGCCGGCGGCCGCCCGTCTTTGGCGCCGGCGGCGCCCCCACCGCGTCGGGTGGTCACCTGGTGCTCGTAGATCAGGAAGATCGCCGTGAGCAGCTCCCGCTGCGCGTTGAGCAGGTGGAGCTGGGCCTCTGGCGGGATGACGTCCTTGAGCGCGCTGTTGAGGCGCTGACCGAGGAATCCCGCCATCTCCGCCAGCCGCTCGCCGTCGGGGCCCACTGCCGTTCCCCGCTTCACCTGGCGAAGCGGACGCGGAGCTCGCCGTCCTCGATGGCGGCGCCCACGGTCTCGCGGCCGGCCAGCACACGCGGCAGGACTACCTCCCGCCGGTAGTTGCCGACGGTCACGAAGAGCTCGCCGTCATGCCGGGTGAGAGCCACCTCGCCGCTGTCGACGAAGGGCGCCTTGAGGGCCAGCACGTACTCCTTGTCCCGTTTCTCCACCCGCTGCGAGCTGCCCTCGTAGTAGCGCTGCGAGGGGTCCCCGTCGCCGTAGATGGCCTCAGCCATCTTGAGCAGCATGCGCTGGCCCACCACCTCCTCGTCGAAGAGGGGGACGTTGAAGATGGGCAGCGGTTGGAAGGACTGCTCGACCTCGCCGGAGTACTTCTGGTGGATGCTGTGCCACTTGCGGAAGAGCGGGTCACGCAGGCCATCGGGCAGCGTGCGATTGACCACCACGCCGTCAGTGACGTAGCCGAACAGGCTGAGGTATGTGAAGGCCCGCTTGGCCTCCTTGATGACCATCTTCTCCAGGTTCAGGACCAGGCGTACCGAGGTGACTCGGGAGTCGACCAGCACCTTCTTCATGCCCTCGAGGTCCAGCAGCAGGTCCTTGATGGAGGCGAAGACGTCGTCGCTCGGGAGCGGGACGTCGATCAGGGGCTGCAGGACGGGCCGGGCGATCTTCATCGCCTTGCGCTCCCAGGGAAAGATCTTGTCCAGCCACCAGCGGGCTGCGTCCGGGAACATCAGCAGCTGCAGCGTCTCGCCGGTGGGGGCGCAGTCGACCACGATCACCTCGTGCTCTCCGCGCTCGGCGTAGTGCTTTATCCACATCAGGCTGGCGACCTCGTCCATCCCCGGTGGGTTGGCGACCTCCTCGGCGACCACGTCGTCGAGGCCCTGGGTGGCGAACACGCTGGCGGCGTAGTCGTGGAGCTTGCGCCAGTGGCGCTCCATCTCGTGCAGCGCGGACACCTCGTGCCCCCACAGGTTCGGGGCGATCGGCATCAGCCGGTTTCCGAGCTCGCAGTCGAAGGAGTCGGCGAGCGAGTGCGCGGCGTCGGTGCTGATCACGACGGTCCGGTGTCCGAGCTGGGCGCAGCGCAGAGCGGTGGCGGCGGCCACCGAGGTCTTGCCGACGCCGCCCTTGCCGGTGAAGAGAATGACGCGCAAGGCCCTCAGAGTGTAGGGCGTCGAAGTATGGTGGCCGGTCCCGGGCTCTGGCCTGCCGGCTACTTCACCACCAGCGGTATCAGCTGCGC
>JALYYF010000439.1 GCA_030946725.1 Candidatus Dormiibacterota bacterium | reverse complement strand
TCCACGGCGGCCCTGAAGAGGTCGCGCTTGTCGCGGAAGTGGTGGTAGAGCGCTCCCGAGGTGACGCCGGCCCGGAGCGCCACGGTCTCGGCGGCCACCTGGTGGTAGCCACGCTCGGCGAAGAGCTCGCCCGCGGCGGCGATCAAGGCGGCCCGGGTCGTCTCCGCCCGCTCTCTCTGGCTTCTTCGCTTCACGTAGACTGCCTACGTATGTTATCCGGGGCCAGCGTGACGCTCGACGAGCTGAACGCGCTGCTGGCCGCCCACGAGTTCACGCGCAAGCCTGGATTCAGGGTCACCGGGCTGCGAGCCGGCGAATGCGAGCTGGCGGCGCCGTACTCACCCGAGTACGAGCGGCCCGGCGGCATCGTCAGCGGACAGCTCTACATGCACGCGGCCGACGTCACCTTCTGGCTGGCGATCAAGACGCGCCTGGGGCTGGAGGACGGCTCCGTCACCAGCGGGATGACCACGGCCTTCCTGGGCAGCGCGCGCCGGGAGGGCTTCAGCTGCCGGGCCCGGCTGCTTCGAGTGGGCCAGCGGCTGATCTACGGGGAGGCGGAGTGCTCGGCGGCCGGCAGGCTGCTGACCCACCACACGCTGACCTACGCCCGACCGGCCACCTCTTTGGCCGCCGCGACGACCTCGTCGTAGTCGGGCAGCGGCTGGCCCTGCTGGCGCACCCAGGTCCAGCGGATCACGCCTTCGGAGTCGACGACGAATATCGAGCGCATGGGCATGCCGGAGTAGCCTGCCACGTCCTCGCGACGGACCCCGTAGGCCTCGACCATCTTGCGCTCGAAGTCGGCCAGCAGCTCGTAGGGAAGGCCGCCCAGCTGCTCGGCGAAGGCGTTGTGGGAGAAGACGGTGTCCACGCTGATGCCGTAGATGCCGATCTCAGCGGCCCTGAGCTCGTCGATCCGGGACCGAAACTCGGTCAGCTCCGTCTTTCAACCAGGCGTGAAGTCGAAGACGTAGAAGGCGAGGATGGTGGCCCGGTTCCGGGCGAACGCCTCGGAGAGCTGCACCTCCTCGCCGCCGGTGCTCGGCAGCTTCAAGTCGGGGGCTCTTTCTCCCGCAGCCAGCATCGCGGTTGAAAGTCTAGTCAGGAACCGAGGGGCGCCGTCTGGATGCCGGACTCCTTCAGCGCCTCGCGGATGCGTCGAGCCGTGGCCGGGGCGCCCGGGGAGTCGCCGTGCAGGCAGATGGTGTCGTACTCACCGGACCTGATGAGCCGCAGGGCCTGTTCCGCGGCGTGGTCGGGGTCGAGCACCGACCCGGCCTGGGACCGCGGCGCGAGGCGGCCGTCGGGGAGGTACGCTCGATCGGCGAAGGCCTCCCTGTAGCCTCTTACGCCCAGCTTCTCGCAGGCCGCCAGGATCGCGTAGCCGGGCTGTCCCATCACTCCGATCCCGAACTCGGCGGCGACGCGCGCCAGCCGTTGCGCGGCCTCCGGTCGGGACTGGCAGTAGTGGTAGAGGGCACCGTGCGCCTTGAGGTATCCGACCGGCGCGACCGCGGCCAGTGCAGCGACCTGGAAGAGCACCAGTGCCTCCAGGTCGTCGGCGGCCAGCTCCACCTCGAGCCGGCCATAGTTCTCGCGATCGTCGAAGCTCGGGTGCGCCCCCACCTGGACGCCCAGCTCGGCGCAGCGGCGGGCAATCCGGATGCTCTCGCTGACCGAGCCGGCGTGGACGCCGCAGCAGACGCTGGCGCTGTCGATGAAGGGCAGTATCTCGTCGTCGTGGCCGGCTCCCTCGCCGAGGTCGGAATTGACGTTCATCGGTGCTCTGTCTCCCCCCTCAAGAGCCGGCTCGCGTGCCCGAGTACGGGCAGGATCGCCTCCAGCGACTCGGTGGCGCCCTTCAGGCTGCCCGGCAGGTTCACGATCAGCGTCCGGCCGCGGACGCCGGCCAGCGAGCGCGAGAGGGCGGCCAGCGGCGTCTTGGCGAAGCCGGCCGAGCGCATCAGCTCGGCCAGGCCGGGGACCTCGAAGTCGAGGACACCTCTGGTCGCCTCCGGCGTGCGGTCGCGGGGACCGAGCCCGGTGCCGCCGGTGGTCACCACCAGGTCGTGGTCCTCGCAGCGCGCCACCAGGAACTCGGCGATCCGGTCGGCCTCGTCGGGGACGACCGCCACCGGGCTCACCTCGAACCCCGCCTCCCCGAGAAGTCTCTCCACGGCCGGCCCGCTCTCGTCGGTGAGCCGGCCGGCGGAGGCGCGGTCGCTCACGGTGAGCACCGCGGCCTTCATCCGGTCACCCCGGGGCTTCCGCCTTGGACGTGGCCGCGGTCCACGTCCCGGACTTTCCGCCGCTCTTGGAGAGCAGGCGCACGTTCTCCAGGTACACGCCCTTCTCCAGGGCCTTGACCATGTCGATCAGGGTCAGCCCGGCGATCGCCGCGGCTGTCAGGGCCTCCATCTCGACCCCGGTCTGGCCGCTGACCCGGGCCCGGGACTCCACGCGGACCCCGTCCGGGCGCAGCTCGAAGTCCAACTGGACACTGCTGATCGGCAGGGGATGGCAGAGCGGGATCAGCTCGGGAGTCCGCTTGGCGGCCATGATCCCGGCCACCCGCGCCACCGCGATGGCGTCACCCTTGGCCAGCGTCGCCTCGCGGACGGCCTTCACCGTCTCGGGGCTCATCCTGACCAGGCACTCCGCCACAGCCTCCCGGACGGTGACCGGCTTGGCGCCCACGTCCACCATGCGAGCGGCTCCCGATTCGTCGACGTGGGTCAACCTGGGCTCGTCGCACGCCATCGAGTAAGGATATGCCCGTGGTTAGAGCGGTCCTCTTCGACTACGGGCTGACACTGGTCGCGTTCGACTATCCCCGCCGGGAGTTGCTGCGGGTCCTGGAGTCCGTCCGGCCCTGGCTGGGGGCGGGCGCTCCGGACGCCGAGACGCTGATGCGCACCGTGCTGGAGCCGCTGGAAGAGGACCTGGCCGGGATGGGGGAGGACGAGGTCGACTACATATCCTTCTACGAGAGCGCCTGGCGCCGGGCGGGCCTCGAGGTTCCCCGGGAGACGCTCTGGCGGATCCTGGACCTGGAGCAGCTCTGCTGGGATCGGTCCCTGCGCCTGGCCGAGGACGCTCACTCGACGCTGGACGGGCTGCGCTCGCTCGGCCTCAAGACGGCCGTGGCCTCCAACGCGCCCTTTCCGCCGGAGATGATGCACCGGCAGCTGCGCCACCACGGCATCGCCGAGCGCGTCGACGCGGCCGTCTTTTCTTCGGAGGTGGGCCGCCGAAAGCCCGCTCCGGAGCTCTACCGAGCCGCGCTGGACCGGCTCGGTGTCGCGCCCGCCGAGGCGCTGTACGTCGGCGACCGGGTGGTGGAGGACTACGAGGGCCCGCGCCGGCTGGGGATGCGGGCGATCCTCTGCACCGCGCTGGCCAGGAGCGAACCCCCGCCCGGTGTTCCGGCCGTGGGCCGCCTCGGCGAGCTGCTGGAGCTGGAGGAACTCGGAGGCTGCCCTCGTTGAGCAGGCGCCGCCCGGGCCGGCTCTGGCTCTTCTTCTACGGGCGCAAGCGGCGGGGCTTCCCCGGCCTCCTGGTGGGGTTGGTGGCCGCGGCCCTTCTGCTCGGGCTGGTCTACGGGCTGCCGGGCGGGGCCGACCTGAGCCGCTGGTTCATCGTGGTCACTCTCGTCGCGCTCGTGGCGCTGATCCTCGGCTCGCTCGCCCTGGTCGCTTTGGCGGCTCTGAGGCGGCCGCCGCGCGGCGGGCGGCCCGGCCGGCGATGAGCACGGCGGCCGCCCCGGCGCCCACGCCGTTGCCGATGTTGACGACCACCAGCCCGGTGCTGCAGGACTGCAGCATGGTGAGGAGCGCGCCCTCGCCGCCACCGCCGGCTCCGTAGCCGGTCGGCACGGGGACGCCGATCACCGGAACGCCGACCAGGCCCGCGACCACGCCGGGGAGGACGCCATCCATGCCGGCGGCCACCAGCAGGACGTCGGGGTCGAAGGCCATCATGTCGGCCAGCGGTCCCAGCAGCCGGTGCAGCCCGGCCACGCCAACGTCGGCCTCCAGGCGCGCCTGCATGCCGCAGGCCTCCACGACCAGCCGCGCCTCCGCCGCCACCGGAAGGTCGGAGGTGCCCGCCGTCAGGATGCCGACCCTGCCCGGCCGCGGCTCGGGGCTGAAGCCGGGCCGCAGCGCGCGTGCCGCCTGCTCGTAGCGCTGGAGCTCGTAGCCGGCCTCGGAGGCCGCCTCCTCGAGCGCGGTCCAATGCTCGGGGCCGAGCCGGCTGGCCAGCCCCTGCCCCTGCTCGCCGGCCAGCGTCAGCACCAGGCGGGCCACGTCCTCGGGCCGCTTGCCGCTGGCCAGCACCACCTCGGGCAGTCCGCGGCGCCCGGTCCGCCCCAGGTCCAGGCGGGCCCGGCCGCCGAGCTCCTCCAGCTGCACTCGCCGGAGCTCGGCCTCGGCCTCGGCCTCGGTCAGTTCACCGGCCAGCAGCCGGCGCAGCACCTGCCTCACTCCGACGGTGTCATCGCACGGTCACCCAGAGCTCGCGTTCTCGGGGCCCGTCGAACTCGCAGAGGAAGATGGCCTGCCAGCGGCCCAGCTTGAGCTCGCCGCCGGCCACGATGAGGGTCGCGCTGGCGCCCATGAACATCGTCTTGACGTGGGCGTCCGAGTTGCCTTCGGAGTGCGCGAAGGGGCGGTCTTTGGGTATCAGCTCGCGCGCCATCTGGAGCGCATCCGACTGGACGTCCGGGTCCCAGCCCTCGTTGACGGTCACCCCGCAGGTCGTGTGCGGGGAGTAGACGACGCAGATCCCCTCCGAGGTACCGGAGGCGGCGACGAGCTCGCGCACCGCGTCGGTCACGTCGAGCATCTGCTCCCGCCGGCCGGTCGAGACCCGGAGCGATTTCACAGCGCCGCCAGCCGCTCGCTCATGCGCTCCCAGTGCGTCCCCGGCCAGTAGACGCGGCCGCAGCCGGGGCATTCCGAAAAGCGCGTCTGCGTGGCCCGGACGTACGGCGGCAGCCGCTCGCTCACCTCCGCCTTGGCGCGCGGTTCCAGCTCGACGTTGCACTCGAGACAGCGGGTGAGCTGGTGGTCGCCGGCCAGCCCGAGCTCCTCCACGACCTGGCGCAGCTGGTCTGCGACCCGGTCGCTGGCGAGCAGGACGGCGCGCAGCGTGCCCCTGGTCACCACCCGCCGCTGCACCAGGCCGGCATCTCGTGTCAGCAGCACCCGGCCCTCGGCCAGGGCCCGGGCGATCAGCACACGGTCGTCGACGTGGGGGGCGTAGGCGGCGTCGTAGCCGTAGGCGCGCAGCCAGCGGGCGAGACGGCCGACGTTTGAATCCGCCAGGAACCGGAGCATCCGTCCCCGATTGTAGGATCGGTCCGATGGCTGAACGGAATGACCTGATGTCCCGGCTGCGCGAAGAGGCCGACGGCTGTTACTCCTGGTCCAACGCCCCCGGCGACACCTACGCGGAGCACTCGCACTCCTACGAGAAGGTCCTGTACTGCGAGGCCGGCTCGATCACCTTCACGCTTCCCGACCGCGAGGTCCGGCTCGAGTCCGGTGACCGGATGGTGCTGGCCCCCGGAACCGTCCACGGCGCGGTGGTCGGGCCCGGTGGATGCACTTGTATAGAGGGTCGCGGGCGTAACATGGCAGCGCGATGAGGTTCATCGACTTCATCCGGGATCGGGCCCGCTACTACAACTGCCCGGTCTGCGGGCGCAGCCTGCGGGATTGCGAGCTCCGGATGCTCCGCCACGTTGAGGACCGTTACACGGTGCAGGTGACCTGCTCCGCCTGCCAGGTGCAGTTCATCGTCATCCTGGCCGTCCAGGGCGAGGGGCTAGAACCGATAGCCCAGGACGAGCTGGCGCTGGACGTGGACCTAACCGAGGAGGGGGAGGCCCTCGAGGCCGCCCGCGGCGAGCCTGAACGCGAGCCGATCCAGTCGGACGAGGTCCTGGACGTGCACCTGCTGCTGAAGGAGTACAGCGGCCGCCTCACGGACCTCTTCAAACTCCCGTCCGGCGACCGCCGCTAGCGGGCCGCCCGGAACCGCGGATGCCATCCAGCCGGCCGCCTTCGGCGGCGGACCTCCGGGCGCGCCGGGTCTACCTCGACGACGCCGGCGGCGCGCCGGTGCTGCCGGAGGCGCGGGCCGCCCGGCTCTCGGTTCCCGAGGGCAATCCGGCGAGCCCCCACGCCGAGGGGCGGGCCGCCCGCTCGGCGCTGGACCGGTCCCGAGATCGCGCGGCCGGGGCGCTGGGCGCGGAGACCGCCCAGCTGGTCTTCTGCGCTTCCGGAACCGAGGCGGTCAACCTGGCGCTGCTCGGTGTGGGCCGGCGGCTGCCGGCCGGACGCTCGGTGGTGACCTGGGCGGCCGAGCATCAGTCGGTGCTGGCGGCGGCGCGGCGGCTGCAGCTGGAGGGACGGCGGGTACACATCCTCGAGGTGGACAGGACGGGGTTCGCCGACCTGGCGGGCGTGCCTCCGGACGCAGGCCTGGTCGCGCTCGGGCTGGCCAACAACGAGGTGGGTACGGTGCAGCCGGTCTCCGAGGTGGCGCGGCTCGCGGCCGAGCTTGGTGCGCTGGTGTTCGTCGACTGCTCGCAGGGACCGCGCTGGATGCGCCCACCGCTGGAGCTGGCGGACCTGGCGGCCTTCTCGGGCCACAAGCTGGGCGCCGGCGGCGGCGGCCTGCTCTTCGTCCGGCAGGAGGTTCGCCTGGAGCCGCTGCTGTACGGGGGGCCGCAGGAGTGGGGGAGGCGCGCCGGTCGGGAGGACGTGGGAAACGCGGCGGCGGTGGCGGCCGCGCTGGAGCTGACAGCGCGGGAGCGCGGCGCCCGGGCGCATGCGGCGCGACCGCTGGGAGAGCGGCTGAGGCAGGGGCTGGTCGAAGCCGGCGGCGCCCTCACCGGCGGCGAGCCGCGGCTGCCGAACTTCGCCAGCGCGACCTTTCCGAGCCGGCGCGGCGAGGACCTACTGATGGCACTCGACCTGGCGGGGGTTGCTGCTTCGAGCGGGTCAGCGTGCGCCTCCGGCTCGCTGGACCCGTCTCACGTCCTGCTGGCGATGGGCTTCTCGCTGGAGGAGGCACTGGGAAGCCTGCGGCTCACCGCCGGCTACTCGACCACCGAAGGGGAGGTCGAACGGATGTTCCACGTTTTACAGCGGCTGCCGGTCCATGCCTGAGGTCGAGGCCGAGTTGGCGGCCAGGCTAGAGGCGGACGAAGAGGTGGTGCTCGCCACCGTCATCCGGCTGGACGGCGCGCCGCCGTCGCGCCCCGGCGCCAAGGCACTCTTCGACAGCCGGCGCCAGCTGGCCGGGACGCTGGGGTGCGCGGAGTTCGACTCGCAGGCCCGCGCTGACGTCCCCGCGCTGCTCTCCGAAGCCGCCCCCACGCTTCGCAGCTACCGGCACGACCTGGGTTCCATCGAGGTCTACCTGGAGCCCTATCCGCACCGACCACGGCTGCTGGTGCAAGGAGACACACCGGTCGCCGCCGCGCTGCGGCGCTGGGCCCCTGAGGCCGGCTTCGAGGTCTTGAGCGCGGTGCCGTCAAGCCGGCAGCGGGCCGGCGAGCTCTACGTCGTGCACACCGACCACGACGACCCCGATCTGGTGACCGGTCTCGAGCAGGTGTTCGCACTGGAGCCGCGTTTCGTCGGTCTGATGGGTAGCCGCCGCCACACCGGCCACCACCTCGAAGCCCTCCGTGGTCACGGCCTGCCCGAGGCCGAGATCGAACGGATCCAGACCCCGGTGGGCCTCGATATCGGGGCCCAGACGCCTGCCGAGATCGCCCTCAGCATCCTGGCCGGGCTGGTGGCCGTCCGTCGCGGGGCGCCCGGCGGCTGGAAGGACTCGCCGGCCGCGAGTTGACCCTCGCCGAGGCTCAGCGGCAGCCAAGTTCATATTTGTCGACAGCCCTTATAGCAGCGCTATCATCTAAGCCGGCTTGCGGGTGGTCGCCTCTGACTCCTGCGCCAAGGAGGTCGTGATGCGGGCAGTGACTCAGCACTGGCATGTCGCCGTCGTCTACTTCGGCTATCGGGACGGCTACGAGGACCAGCCCTTCGAGGACGTCGACAGCGCCCTGGACTACGCCAACCAGACCTGGGACACCTTCCGGGAGGATGGGCTCCAGGTCACCGAGGTGGACAACCCGGACGACGACCGGGCCGGCGTCATCGAGCGCTACCGGGCCGACGAGGGCGAGGCGACGGTCGCCGTCGTCGAGGTCCGGCCCTGCCACGACCGGGGCTGCCTGGGCCCCCGGCCGCCCTTCCGCTCCAGGTCGACCACTGCCGGTCCCACCTGGCTGAACACTCACGAGGTCCGGCGTCGCGGCCGGCTGGCGGCCGGCTCGCGGGAGCCGCTGCGGCGCTTGCCCTGACGGCAACCTTCGGCTGAAGACCGGACCGCCTAGCTGCCCGACCGATGCCGCCGCCATAACGCTAGACGGCAGCAGTGAAGGCGCCGACGGCGACGACAGCAAGCACGACGGCCGCTCCGACCAGGGTCAGCGCGCCCAACATGGCCAGCGCCGGAGCCCGCCAGAGCCGGAGGTGCCGGATTGACAGCGAGCGCCGCCTATGAGGGCATGGAGGCCTGGACGTGCCTTCGGGGTCGTTCCGTGCGGCTGCCAGAGCGGCGCTCACTCCGCCGTCGTCGAAGTTACCGACCCCACCGGGTAGGTCTTGTGGTCGCACCCGCCGCCGCTCAGGACCGCGGCGTCCTACAGCACCTCGGCGGCCATCAGGTCTTCCAGCGTCTCCCGGCGCCGGAGCAGGCGGGCCGCCCCCTCGCGGACCATGACCACCTCCGGCCGCGGCATCCCGTTGTAGTTGCTGGCCATGGCCAG
>JALYYF010000319.1 GCA_030946725.1 Candidatus Dormiibacterota bacterium | reverse complement strand
GGGGTGGACCTGGTGGCGGGCGCGGCGGCGGCGCCTCGCTCCGCGGCCGTGGCCGTGGCACTGGCGGTGCCGTGGCAGGAGCTGGGCGGCATGGCCGGCCGGCTGCCACCCGTGGCGGATCTCTCCTCGCCACCGGCGGTGCCCGAGCCGGTGCGGGCCGCGCTCGGCGGCGACTTCCTGGGCATCGACGCCCTCTACGCCAGGTCGGAAGCCGGGACTCCGTGGGCGGCCACGGCCTCGGAGCTCGTCGAGCGGGCCGCCGACGAATACGCCGGCTGGCTGGCCGGACGGGGCTCGGTGCACACGCTCCGGGCTCTGCAGCTGCAGGCCGAGCAGCGCCGGATGCAGCGGCTGGAGCGCCTCCTCAACCGCCTGCCCGAGCTCACGCACCGAGAGCGAGAGCTGATCTCCGCGATGTCCGAGCAGCTGGTCACCGACCTCCTGCACGAGCCCCTGAAGGCGCTGCGTGCAGATTCCGACGGCAGCGGCGCCGAGGCGGCGCGAAGGCTGTTCCGGCTGTGAGGAGGCTTCGCCTGGGGACCAGGGCGTCCAGGCTCGCGCTGATCCAGAGCGAGCTGGTCGCGGCGAGGCTGCGCTCGCTGGGCGCCGACGTGGAGCTGGTGGAGGTGGTCACCGAGGGCGACCTGCGTCCGGGCGGCATGAGCGCCGGCGAGGGAGTCTTCGTGGCAGCACTCGAGCAGCAGCTGGCCGAGGGGCACGTCGACCTCGCCGTCCACAGCGCCAAGGACGTCCCGCTCCGCCTGCACCCGGACCTCCTCATCGGCGCCTACCCGGAGCGGGCCGACGCCCGCGACGTCCTGGTCACGCGGTCCGGTGGCGGCAGCCTGGAGAGCCTGGCTTCCGGCTCGGTGGTCGGCACGGACAGCCCCAGGCGCGCCGGGTTCGTCCTCAACCTCCGCCCCGATCTCCGTCACCGGCCGCTGCACGGCAACGTGGACACGCGGCTCCGCAAGCTGGACGGAGGCGAAGCCGACGCCCTGGTGCTGGCGGCCGCCGGCCTCGAACGGCTCGGGTCCACGGCGCGGATCGACGCGCGCCTCGACGCGGCGCTCGTCCCGCCGGCGCCGGGACAGGGGGCACTTGCCGTCCAGTGCCGGGCAGCGGATTCGAAGGTCAGGGAACTTCTGGCCCGCATCGACCGAGCGGACGTGCGCCTGGCCGTGAACGCCGAGCGATGGGTGCTGGAAGCGACCGGTGGCACATGCCGCTCGCCGGTGGGCGCCCTGGCCGCGGTGTCGGACGGCCGGCTTCGACTGCTGGCCGGAGCGGCCGCTCCGGACGGCTCCGCGCGGCACACGGTCGCGCTCGAGTCGGCCGCGACAGAGGAGGCCGGCGCCCGGCTCGCAGGGCAGGCGGCGGCGGAACTGCTCCGGCACGTGGCGCTGCCCGTATGAGCGCCACAGGTGTGCTGGTGACCCGCCCCGCCGGCGAAGCCGACCCGCTGGTCGAGGGCCTCCGGCGGCGAGGGGTCGACGTGCGGGCGGTGCCGACCGTGGCGCTGGAACCGATCGTCTTCGACCCTCCGGATTTCGCCGCCTACGACTGGGTCGTCGTGACCAGCGCGTCGGGGGCTCGCGCGCTGCTGGCCCGAGCCGCCGTCAAGCCCGGTCCGCGCTGGGCGGCGGTGGGCCCGGTGACCGCCCGGGAGCTGGGCGAGCTCGGAGTGACCGCCGACGCGGTTCCCGGACGCGCCAGGGGTGTCGAGGTGGCCGGGGCCATGGCCCGGGTCCAGCCGCTGCCGGGGCGCCGGGTGCTGCTGGCTCGCGCCAGCGCAGCCTCGGGCGACCTCCCGACCGTCCTCCGAGAGGCCGGTGCCGAGGTCGACGAGGTGGCGGTCTACCGGACCGTCGAGGGACCGGAATCCAGCCGGGGGCCGCTGAACCAGGCCCTGGCGGACCAGGCTCTGGGCACGGTGGTCTTCGCCTCCGGGTCGGCCGTGCGGGGGCTGCTCAGGCTGGCCGAGCGGGAGCCACGCCGGCTGCTGGCCGTCACCATCGGCCCGGCGACCACGGCCGTCGCCCGCGAGCACGGCTTTCGGGTGGCGGCGGAGTCCGAGCAAGCGAGCGTGGAGGGATTGATGGAGGTGATCGGCCGTGCTGCCTGAGCTGGTTGAAAGGAAATCAGGAAGCGGCGCCAGCCCGGGGGCCCGGCGCCCGCGCCGGCTCCGCTCCAGCGCCGCCACTCGAGCGCTGGTCCGAGAGACCCGGCTGGTGCCCGCTCAGATGGTGGCGCCCCTCTTCATCGTGCCCGGCAGAGGGCGCGAAGAGCCCATCCCATCCCTGAAGGGCCACTCCAGGCTCAGCCCCGACCTCGCCCTGAAGAAGGCGGAGGAGCTGGCCGCCGCGGGCGTGGGAGGCGTGCTGCTGTTCGGCGTGCCGGACGGCAAGGATGACACGGGCCGGGCCGCTGCCGATCCTGACGGCCCGGTTCCGGTCGCGCTGCGCGCAATGCGAGAGGCCGGCCTGCCCCTGGTGCTGATCGCCGACGTCTGCCTCTGCGAGTACACGACGCACGGCCACTGCGGGGTGCTGAAGGGTGAGCAGGTCGACAACGACTCGAGCCTGCCGGCCCTGGCCGAGGCAGCCGTCGCCTACGCCGAGGCCGGCGTGGACGTGGTGGCGCCCAGCGCCATGATGGACGGCCAGGTTGCCGCGCTGCGTGGAGCGCTGGACGCGGCCGGTCACACCCAGACCGCCATCCTGGCCTACGCCAGCAAGCACGCCTCCGCCTTCTACGGCCCCTTCCGGGAGGCGGCCGGCTCGACACCCGCCTTCGGCGACCGGCGTTCCTATCAGATGGACTTCGCCAACGGGCGCGAGGCCATGCTCGAGATGGAGCTGGACGCCGGCGAGGGCGCCGACATGCTGATGGTCAACCCCGCGATCACCTCGCTCGACCTGCTGGCGGAGGCGCGCCGACGCTTCGATGTGCCGCTGGCCGCCTACCAGGTGAGCGGCGAAT
>JALYYF010000316.1 GCA_030946725.1 Candidatus Dormiibacterota bacterium | reverse complement strand
ACCAAAAGCCGTCCACTGGTATCGGTGCCATCGGCTAGATTTGTCGTGGCGGGACGCCAGTCAAATCAGGTAAGGTGCGTCCTCAACGCCCAAGGGGGTAGCAAATGGGCACAGCACCCAGCGTGTTCTCCACGCTCGTGCATGCTGTCGGGGGGACCTCGAAAGAGGAAGAAGAGCGACGACCGGAGGCCATTGCCACACGTCCCGGATCGATTCAACTGCGGGACGTGGCGGTTGGTTACGGCAAAAATCCGGTCTTCGCTCAGCTCGACTTCAACGTCGAGCCGGGTGAGTTCGTATATCTGGTTGGGCCGTCGGGGGTCGGCAAAACGACCCTGCTCAAGGTCCTGTACGGCATGGTGCGCCCGCAGCACGGGCACGCCTTCGTCGACGGGGTCCCGGTACACCGGCTCCGCCGCTGGCAGACGGCCAAGGTTCGCCGCCGGGTGGGCTGCATCTTCCAGAACTACGAGCTTCTGCCACACCTGACGGCATTCCAGAACGTCCTGCTGCCGCTGCAGCTGAGCCATCCCAGGGTGAACGACCCCGGTGGCTACGCAATGGACGCCCTGGAGCTGGTGGGGCTCAAGCACAAGCTGGAGGAGCTGCCGGGAAACCTCTCCGGCGGTGAGCAGCAGCGGGTGGCGGTGGCCCGGGCCATCGCTCACCAGCCGAGGATCCTTCTGGCGGACGAGCCGACCGGGAACGTCGACAGCGATACGAGTTCCAGGATCCTCGAGATCTTCGCCGAGCTGAACGACCTCGGCAGCACCGTGGTGATGGCGACTCACGACGAGTTCGTCCTCTCCAGGTTCTCCGCCCGAGCCGTGTGGCTGAAGCCGCCGCGGCTGGGGGTCGTCAGTTGAAGGTTCTTCCGACCTCCGCCTGGCTGCCGAACTACGTGCTGAGCGTGCTGGCCTACTGCTGGCACTGCTGGCGCCGGCGGCTGCTGGCCTGGGTTGCCACCGCGCTGGCCATCTCGGCCGTGCTCTCGCTGGCAGCCACCGCCGAGCTCTTCCTGGTCCTCTCGCAGCGAAGCCTTGCCCAGCAGGCCCGGTCCGCCTCCGAATTCCAGGTCTTCCTGGCCGACGACGCCCAGCAGCCGCAGGTCCAGGCGCTCAGCGACAAGATCGGGCGGCTCCACGGAGTCAAGAGCGTCGGCTATCGCAGCAAGGCGCAGGCGCTGAGCCTGGCCCGGCGCGATCCGACGCTGGCCAACCTGGCCTCGACAACGCCCGGCAACCCGTTTCCGGCCAGCCTGATAGTGCAGCTGGCGGATCCCTCGGCGGCCGGCCAGGTCGCCTCGGTGGCGACCCAGGATTCGGCCACCGACCACGACGTCCCCTCCTCATACACACCAGCCCAGGGCCGCCGGCTCAGCACCTTCCTGTCGACGGCGCAGGCCGTGATCATCGGCGTCGCCGCCGCGGCGTTGGGTGTTGCGAGCCTGGTCGGCCTGGTCCTGCTCCGGAGTGAGATCCGGGCCCGCCGTGCCGAGCTGACCGTCCTGGCCCTGGTGGGGACGCCGCGGCCCGTAATTCGTTTGCCGGTGCTCCTGGAGGCGGTCTCCCTGGCCGTCGCCGGCAGCCTGGTCGCGACGCTGGTCGTCGTCTACGTGGGCGGCCACCTCGTGCCGGGCGTCAACTCATCCCTGCCATTCCTGCAACTCGGGAGGCCGACCGATGTCGTCGCCGGCATCAGCCTGGCCACGCTGGCCGGCAGCGTGCTGGCGCTCGGCACCTGCAGTTTGCTCGTGAGGTTGCCCAGATGAAGAAGACCTGTATCTCGCTGTTCCTGGCCCTGCTCGTCACCGGCCTCGGGGCGCCGACTCAGGCCCCGACCGCACGGCCCACCTCGGCGCAGGACCTGGAGCAAGAGCTCGCTCGACTTGATCAGCAGCTCACAGCGGACCAGGCCAAGCTGGACGACCTCAACAACCGGGTGGAAAAGGCGCAGGGCGACGTCGACCTCCTGAATCACAAGCTGGCGGCCGACCAGGTTCGGGAGGGCGAGCTGGACAAGGAGGTCAAGGCCCTCGCACGGACTCAGTACGAGCGCCCGGCCCTGACCGTCAGCAGCGTGCTGGAGGCCTCCACCCTGCAGCAGCTGATCTCCAACCTGGCCCAGGCACGGCTGGTGTCGCACCGGCAGCAGGCCGTGCAGCTGGAAGCGAGGCACCTCCGCCGCCAGGACCAGCAGATTCGCGATCAGCAGGCTCAGAAGCTGGTCGAGGTCAACGCCGCGAAGGACCAGGCGGCCAACGTGGTGACCCAGACCCTGGTGCTGCGGAACCAGCTGAGTGACCAGGTGCTGGCGAACCGAGTGGGCCTGGTGCTCCAGCAGGCGCAGGCCACCCAGGCCGGAGCCCTAATTGCCCGCCAGGGTCCCCAGGGTGCCCCGGTCGCGTTCGAGGCGCCCGCCGGCAACCACTTCGCATACGGCTACTGCACGTGGTACGTCGCCAACCGCCGCAACATCCAGTGGATGGGCAACGCGATCGATTGGTGGCCGAACGCGCGGGCCTACGGCTACGCCGAGGGCGCGCTCCCGGCTGTGGGGGCCGTGATGGTCACCCGCGAGAGCCCGATCGGCCACGTGGCGTACGTCGAGTCGGTGGGCGGCGACGGCTCCTGGACGGTCTCCGAGATGAACTACGCCGGCTGGAACATCGTCGACAACCGGACCATCCACCCCGGTGGGGTCCCCCTGGTCGGCTTCATCTACAGGAAGGGCTAGACCACCCCCTCCCGCCGGCTCGGCCTGGTATCTCCCCCGACAAGCGGGCTGGCGGGCTCAAGCGCCCGCCGCGGCCCTCACCAGCTCCACTTCACCTCGCGTGCGACGCCGCAGCGGCATGATCCCTGGTGAGGCTCCGAAGCGCCCAACGTCCACGCGGTCGTGTCCGCGGCGAGAGGTCGGAGCCCGGACGGCTTGATCCTTCCTACGGTTATTCAGCGAAGTGGATGGAGTTTGAAGACACGTCGGCCCTCGGCAGCTTCCACCGGATCGTTCAGATCGACACCATCGAAGGTGCGGATGAACCAGACACCGAACGGGATGCGTCGCGCGAGCGGACCAAGGACGTCGCGGAAGAACTCGATTCGCTCCGTGGGGTCGAGCTCGGTCGCACGGACGTCTTCGTTCCGGCGGCGTAC
>JALYYF010000437.1 GCA_030946725.1 Candidatus Dormiibacterota bacterium | reverse complement strand
CTGGTCCGCCACCACTTCCAGCGCACGCTTCTCCGTGCCGCCCGCGACCACATAGAGCGCTCGCGAGAGTGAGCGTGGTCGAGCTGGAGGGGACGCCGGACCTCGTCGAGCTCGCCAGCGCCGCCAGGGACGCCGGTCACGAAGTGACGCTGATCGAGCGCCCGATGCCCGACGCCGTGTCGCTGGTCGGCATCGGACGCAGGCTCGATCTGGTCTCGAACGGTTCCGGAGTTGCCCTGGAGGACGAGCAGGGCAACCAGATCGACCATGAGCCCGGCCTCGACCGCCTGGCTGCCGCAGGCCGCCTCTGGGCTCGCGTGGCGGCCGGCACCCGGGATTCCCTCCCCCGAGCCCCCGGGACGGGCCTGGTGGCCCTGGGCGGCTTCGCCTTCGACCCGGCCCGCGAGCCGTCGGACCCGTGGAGCGGGTTCCCGGGCCTGCTCTTCCGGGTTCCGGCTCTCACGGTGACCAGGGTCCGGGGACGGTCCTTCGCGACCGGCGAGCTGGCGCTCCTGGAGCTCCCGCCAGCTTTCAGAGGGCGCGGTGCCCGGCAGCTCGAGGTCGAGCCGGTACGGCCGGAGGAGAGCTGGCTCCGAGCGGTCGGGTCGGCGGTCGCCCGTCTGCGGGCGGGTGAGGCGGAGAAGGTCGTCCTGGCCCGCGAGGTGATCGCCCGCGGCGACGGCGTGGTGGCGGCCGGCCCGGTCGCCCGCTCGCTCCGCTCGGCCTATCCCGCGTGCTTCACGTACCTGCTGAGCGGCGCCGACGGTACGGCCCTGGTGGGAGCGTCGCCGGAGCTGCTGGTCCGCCGCTCTGGCACGAGGGCGACCTGCCAGCCCATGGCCGGCAGCATCGCCCGCGGCGCCGACGAGCCCGAGGACGAGGCCTTCGCAGCCGCCCTGCGTGAGAGCGCCAAGGACTCGGCGGAGCACCTTCTGACGGCGACCGCGGTGGCCGAGAGCCTGGCCGGCGCCAGCCTGGCGGTCGAACGGGGAGACACCGAGGTCGTCCGCTTCACGAACATCCAGCACCTGGCCAGCACAATCCGCGCAGAGCTGCGGCAACCGCCACCCAATCTGCTGGAGCTGGCGGCGCTCCTCCACCCCACTCCGGCCGTCAACGGCTGGCCGCGCCCGGCCGCCTGTCGGCTGATCGGGGAGCTGGAGGAGATGGAGCGTGGCTGGTACGCGGGCGCGGTGGGCTGGATCGACGGGCGGGGCGACGGCGAGCTCGCGGTCGCCATCCGCTGTGGACTGCTGTGGGCGGACGGAGCGCGGCTCTACGCGGGAGTCGGGGTGATGCCGGACTCGGAGCCCACCGCCGAGCTGCGCGAGACCGAGATCAAGCTCAAGGCACTGCTGGGCGCCCTCGTCGGCTAGCCCGGTCCAGGACCAGCAGGCCCTCTGCGACGGCTGCCCAGCAGGCCCGGTGGCCCTGGACGCTGGCCGCACGGTCGAAGCGGGCGCAGACCATGGTGCTCTGCGGGGAGGCGAACGCCTCTCGCAGCGCCTCCTGCAGGCCGGCGGGCTCGGTCGCCGGCGCGAACCGGAGGTCGTAGAGCCGGGCCACGTCTTCCCATCGCAGGCCCACCGGCGTCGCGAAGAGCTCCTCGAAGACGTCGGTGTGGGCCGCCGGAGGCAGAAAGTCGAAGATGCCGCCGCCGCCGTTGTCGAGGACCACCACCACCGCGCGCAGGCCGTGCCGCCGCACCGCCCAGAGGCCGTTCATGTCGTGGTACGCGCTGAGGTCGCCGAGCAGCAGCACGGCCGGCCCGACGCCGCTGGCCGACGCCGCCATGCCCAGGCCGGTCGAGACCAGGCCGTCGATGCCGCTGGCCCCGCGGTTGCCGAGAAAGCGGTGCCCGGGCGGCGTGGGGGGCCAGAAAGTGTCCACGTCGCGGATGGCCATGGAAGAGCCCACGAACACCGTGGCATGGTCCGGAAGCTCCTGGGCCAGGCTGCTCACCACGTGGCCCTCGTGCATCGGCGTCCGCGCCATCCTGCGGTCCATCGCCGCCGCGGCCACGGCGCCTGCGTCCCGCCACTCCTGCTGCCAGCGGCCCGCCGAGGCAGGGAGCCGGTCCGCGACCTGGTGCAGCAGCGGTTCGGGATCGCAGCGCAACAGCTCGCTCGCCAGCTGGTCTGGATCTCGCCAGCCGCCCTCCGGGTCCAGCACCAGAGTCACCGGGGCGCAGCGGGCCAGCAGCTGGTTCAGCGGCTTGGAGGTCGGCGGAGCGCCGAGCCTCAGGACCAGGTCCGGGGCGTGCCCCTCCACCCACTCGGGTTCTCGGAGCAGCGCGTCGTAGGCTTCGACCAGGCCCACGGCCGAGCGCCGGCGCAGCTGGGAGCTGGGCTCGGCCAGCAGCGGCGCGTCGAGCCGGCCCAGGAGCGCGTCCAGAGCCAGCCGCAGCCGTTCTCCGCGACGCATCTCCCCCGCCACCACCAGCGGCCGGCTGGCGCTCTGAAGGGCCGCCGCCACGGCGTCGACCGTCTCCGCGGTCGCCTGCGCATGGCCCCGTCGCAGACGAGTCGGCGGCCGGGCCGGCCTGCGAACCTCCGGCGCCTCTCCCGGTCCGCCGGTCAGCGGCTCCCGAAAGGGCAGGTTCAGGTGGACCGGACCGGCAGGCGGTCCCTCCGCCTCGGCCAGGGCCCGCGCCGCCAGCCGGCGCCAGGTCCGGTCGGCCTCAGGCCGCTCCTCGGGCGCTCCGGGGTCGAAGAACCAGCGCACCGCGGCGCCGTAGAGGCGAGCCTGGTCGATCGCCTGGTTTGCGCCGACCTCGCGAAGCTCCGGCGGCCGGTCAGCGGTCAGCAGGAGCAGCGGAGTGAAGGAGAGGTCGGCTTCGATCACGGCGGGGTGCAGCTCCGCCGCCGCGGTCCCGGAGGTGCAGAGCACTGCCACCGGCCGGCCCGCGGTCTTGGCCATGCCGAGGGCGAAGAAGCCGGCGCATCGCTCGTCCACGTGCATCCACACCCGCACGTCCGGATTGCGCGCGAAGGCCATCGCCAGCGGCGCGGAGCGCGACCCGGGGGCGACGCAGACGTCGCGCAGGCCGCAGCGCGCCAGCTCCTCCACGAAGGTGGCGGCGAAGGCCTGCGTTACCTTCCCATCAGACATGGAGGTGGTCACCTGCCTGCACGGCTTCAGCCAGCACGGCGGTTCCTGGGAGGAGCTGGCCGCCCTGGCCGGTGACGGCCGCCGCTGGCTCACGCCGGACATCTCCGCCACGACCATGGAGGCGGCCGTCGGCGAGGTGCTCGAGCTCTGGGAGCGTGAGGGCGTCAGCCGCTCCCACCTGGTGGGCTACTCCCAGGGCGGCCGGGTGGCGCTGTACCTGGCCTGCACGCACCCCGAGCGTCTTCTGACCCTGACCGCCATCGGGGCGCACGCCGGCCTGGAGGGCCCGGCCCGAGGGGCGCGACTCGAGGAGGACCTGGCCCTCGCCGAGCGGATCCAGCGCGAGGGCGTGGACTGGTTCGCGGGGTACTGGGCTGCTCGCCCTCTCTTCCAGGGGCTGTCGCGCCGCGGGCCGGCCTTCCTGGAGCGCCTCGACCAGGACCGGCGGCGCAACGACGCCGGCAGGCTGGCCGCCAGCCTGAGAGGCCTGGGCGCCGGCGCCACGCCGCCCTTCTGGGACCGGCTGGGCGCCATCAGCGTCCCCACGCTGCTGCTGGCCGGCGCCGAGGACGAGCGCTACGTCGCCTACGCCCGGAGGCTGGCCCGAGCCATCCCGCAGGCGCAGGTGGAGATCGTCGCCGGATCCGGGCACGCGGTCCACCTGGAGCAGCCTGAGGCGACGGCGCGGCTTCTCGTCCATCACCTGTCCAGGCGGTAGAGGGCCAGCGCCCGCCTGTCCAGCTCGACGCCGAGCCCGGGCCCGGTCGGCGCCTGGAGGCGCGGTCCCCGCAAGTCGGCCCCGAAGGCGAGGTCGTCGTCGAGAAGCGTGCCGGTGGCGAGACCGCAGGCCAGCGGCTCGGGCACCAGCGCGCAGGCGGCGTGGACCGCCGCCGCGATCCCGATGGCGGTCTCGAAGCTGGAGCCGACCGTGACAGGTCCCCTGGCGCCGGCGGCGAGCTCGCACAACGGCACCGGCCCGCCCAGCGTGCCCAGCTTCATGGCGCAGACGATGCCGGCCTCGGCCAGCGCCGAAGCCAGATCGGGACTGGCCAGCGATTCATCCGCCGCGAGCGGCATCCCACTGTCCCCGAGCAACCGGGCCCAGCTCTGCGGGGTGGCGTCGGCCGGCAGCGGCTGCTCGGCGAACTGCAGGCGAAAGGGCGCCAGGCTGGGGAGTCTGGCGGAGGCGTCGGCCGAGGTCATGCGGCCGTTGAAGTCCAGGCGCAGCGAGGCCGCGTGGCCGGCGGCCCAGCGGGCCGCTCCCAGGCGCTCCTGGTCGAGTGCTCCGCCGTTGTCGGAGGTCTTCAGCTTGAAGGCCGTGAACCTGGCGGCCGCCTTGCGCTCGACTTCGCGCGCGACCAGGTTCGGGGCACCGGCCGTGATCAGCGCGCAGCACTCGACCTCGGAGCGCCGAGGGCCGCCCAGCAGCGCAGACAGCGGCCGGCCCTCCCGCCGCGCCCTGAGGTCGAGTGCAGCGGTCTCCAGCGCGCAGCGGGCG
This sequence comes from Candidatus Dormiibacterota bacterium, assembly GCA_030946725.1. Lineage (GTDB taxonomy): Bacteria > Chloroflexota > Dormibacteria > Dormibacterales > Dormibacteraceae > Nephthysia. Next base: position 6,201 of record JALYYF010000437.1, on the reverse strand, counting down.
GCCGGCGTCCGGGGCGGAGCCTCGGCGCTCAGCTCGGCCACCAGCGCCTCCAGGGAGCCGCCGCGCTCCGCCAGCGCCGGCGCCTCGCCGAAGCCCTGCAGACCGTGGTCGTGCTCGATCACGATCACGGCCTCGTACTGGCCGCCCTCTTTGGGAATGCGGACCGGCACGACCTCACGGCGCTCCAGCCTCACCATGCCACGAGCAGCCCCAGCGTCCAGAGCAGCGCCCACCAGACCTCGACGACCGCGGTGCGCTGGAGCGCGCCGACCAGCTCCTTCGGCTCCCCGGACGCCGCGGCCCGCATGATCGGGCCCAGCATCGTGACGACCAGCACCGGCAGCGCTGCCAGGCGAGGCACCCAGCCCGCCAGCCCGGCGACCAGGGGCGCAAGCAGGGCCACGGCGAAGAGGGCGGCGATCATGCGCCGGGTCCAGACGGCTCCGACGCGGACGGCCAGGGTTCGCTTGCCCGCCGCGGCGTCGGTGGCGATGTCCCTCAGGTTGTTCAGGGCCAGGATGGCGCAGGCCAGGCAGCCGGTCGCCACGCCGCCCACCCAGGCCGCCGCCGGAACTCGAAGCTCGTGCACGTAGGTCGTGCCGACGGTGGCGAAGAGCCCGAAGAAGACGAAGACGAAGAGCTCTCCCAGCCCGATGTAGCCGTAGGGCCGCGGCCCGCCGGTGTACAGCCAGCCGGCGGCGACCGCCAGCGCACCCACCAAGAGGAGCCTCCAGTCCGTGACCAGGCTGATCGCCACGCCGGCGATCGCCGCCACCGCGAAGGCCGCGATCGCCGCTCGCTTGACGTGCTCGGGCGGCACCACTCCGGAGGAGGCGGCCCGCAGTGGCCCGACCCGTTGGCGGTCCGTCCCCCGCACGTGGTCCGAGTAGTCGTTGGCGTAGTTGACGCCGACCTGCATCGCGATCGCGACGACGAGCGCCCCCAGGCCCGGCAGGGTCCTGACCGCGTGGTCGTGCACGGCGATGGCGGTGCCGGCCAGGACCGGGGACACGGACGCGGCCAGGGTCGCCGGCCGAGCCGCCATCCACCAGACGCGAGCCCGGCTCGGCGGCGGCTTCAGCCTGACGGCGCCCGCGTCCTCCATCGCGTTCAGGGGCGGTGAGGGAAGCTCGAGAAGTCCGGCTTCCGCTTCTCGACGTAGGCCTCACGGCCCTCTCGAGCCTCTTCGGTCATGTAGTACAGCAGCGTCGCGTCGCCCGCCAGCTGCTGGATGCCTGCCAGGCCGTCGTCGGCCGCGTTCATCCCGGCCTTGATCATGCGCAGGGCGAGCGGGCTGTGCTCCAGCATCCGCCGGGCCCAGGCCACGGTCTCCTCCTCCAGCCGCTCCAGCGGCACCACCTTGTTGACAAGGCCCATGTCGAGCGCCTGCTGGGCGTCGTACTGGTCGCAGAGGAACCAGATCTCGCGAGCCTTCTTCTGCCCGACGATCCGGGCCAGCAGCCCGGACCCGTAGCCGCCATCGAAGCTGCCGACGCGCGGCCCGGTCTGACCGAAGCGCGCGTTGTCGGCGGCTATGGTGAGGTCGCAGACGACGTGGAGGACATGGCCGCCGCCGATGGCGTAGCCGGCGACCATGGCTATCACGGGCTTGGGAGTGCGCCGGATCTGGACCTGGAGGTCGAGCACGTTCAGGCGGCCCACGCCCTGAGGATCGCGGTATCCGTCGTCGCCCCGGATGCGCTGATCGCCGCCCGAGCAGAAGGCGTTGTTGCCCGCGCCGGTGAGGATTATGACGCCGACCTCGGCATCGTCACGCGCCCGGTTGAAGGCGTGACCCAGCTCGAACAGCGTCGTGGGCCGGAAGGCGTTTCGGACCTCGGGCCGGTTGATCGTGATCTTGGCGATCCCCTCCATGGTGTCGTACCAGATGTCCTCGTAGTCGCCAGTTCGCTTCCAACCGTTCAAGTCATCACTCCTAGAGCATTCACTAGTATGGTTCCATGGTAGCCGATCCTCTCCGCGAACTAGCCGCCCGCCAGGGCCCGCGCCGGGCCATCTTCGACCGCTCGGCCGGCTTCTGGGTCAGCTGGTTCGACCTCGACGGCGTGGCGCACGCCTGGGCGCGGCGGCTGGAGTCGTCGGGCGTCCGGCCCGGAGAGCGGGTGGCGGTCGTGGAGCCGGCCGGAGTCCGCTTCGCTGCACTTCTGCACGGCTGCCTCCGGGTCGGTGCCGCGCTGGTCCCGCTCTCTCCCCGGGCACCCGAGGGGGACGTTCAGCGCGTGCTCGAGGATTCGCGGCCCCGGCTGCTGATTCGCGACGGCGAGCTGAAGCCGCTGCCGGCCCCCGAGGCGGGTCCCGAGGGCGATGCCTGCGTGATCTACACCTCGGGCACCACCGGTGAGCCCAAGGGAGTTCGCCTCACCTTCGCCAACCATGTCGCTTCCGCCCGGGGCTGCGCGCAGCTCCTGGACACCACCGAGCGCGACCGCTGGCTGCTGGTCCTGCCACCCCACCACGTCGGCGGTTTCGCCGTGTTCATGCGCAGCGTGATCTCCGGGCAGCCGATGGTCACGCTGAACCGGTTCGAGGAGCAGCCCGTCCTGGAGGCGCTGGAGGCCGATCGTCCGTCGCTGGTCTCGCTGGTGCCCACCATGCTGGTCAGGCTGCTCGCCGCCGGCGGCCTGGAGCAGCTCCGGAAGCCGAGGGCGATCCTGCTCGGTGGCGCGCCGGTGACCGCCGCCCAGCTGGTCGAGTGGGCGGAGCTGGGGATCAACGTCTGCCCGAGCTACGGGCTGACGGAGAGCTGCTCGCAGGTGGCCGTGGTGCCGCCGGGGCGGGCGCTGGAGCTGGCGGGGACCTCGGGCGTGGTCGGGCCGCAGGCGGATGTGGAGATCTTGGACGAGGACGGCCCCCTCCCTCACCCTCTCCCAGTCGGGGGAGACAAGAATGGGGAGATAGTGGTCAGCGGGGCGGCTGTGTCTCCTGGCTACGTGAACCCCGGCCTGCGGCCGGCGCCTGCCGGGGGGCGCTTTGCTACCGGCGACCTCGGGGGCCTGCAGGGTGGAGTGCTGACTGTCCTGGGACGGCGCGACGACACCATCATCACGGGGGGCGAGAAGGTCCGGCCCGAGGAGGTGGAGGCCGTCCTGCAGGCATGTCCCGGTGTGAAGGACGCCGCTGTGGCCGGCCGGCCGGACGCGACCTGGGGGCAGATCGTGGCGGCCTGGGTGGTCGCGGACGGCGCCAGGGAAGGCGAGCTGGACAGCTGGTGCCGGGCGCGGCTCCCGAGCCACGAGGTGCCTCGCCGCTGGCACTTCGTCTCGTCCCTTCCCCGCAACGAAGGCGGCAAGCTGCTCCGACGGCACCTGGATGGGGGCGAGCACTGAAGTACTCCGAGGGCCACCGGCGCCTGGCCGCTCAGTGTTGCAGCCGAATCGATCGCGGCGGTACGGGCGAGGATTGAACGATCGAAGTGGTCGTCTGGCCGTAGGGAAGAAATCGGTCCAGGATCTCCTCCAGCTGGTCCACCGCCGCCACCTGAACCTTGAGAAGAAAGCAGTCCTCTCCGGTGATCCGATGGCACTCGGTGACCTGCGGGTTGCTCGAGGCGAGCTCTGCGATCTTCTCGAGCTGTCGGGGCCCCGGTCGCACCCGGACGTAGGCGGCTATCGGTAGACCCACCGCCTTGGGGTCGACCTCCAGCCTGTAGCCGGCGATCACCCCTCCCTGCTCCAGGCGCTGTACCCGCTCGGTCACCGCCGGCGCCGACATGCCGACCCGTCTTGCCAGCTCCGCCATCGTGAGCCTGGGGTCCTGTTGCAGCAGTTCCAGAAGCCTCAGATTGACCTCGTCGAGCAGCCCGTTACCGGTTGTCAAGCTCTTTTGCCCGTTGGAGCTTAGTTTCCGAGCCAATTGCGCCTCCTGTCCTTCTATCAGCCATGGACTGGTGCCCTCTGGCCTTAGAGCATTGTTGCATGGCATCGACCCCCCTTCGAACTTCACGCGCAGTGCTCGCCAGGGCGGCCGCCGGTAGGGCGGTGGTCCGCGTGCCACCGCACGCCTACTTCCTCGTCAGCGCGGTCTTTCACTACCTGGGACCGGCCTTCGCCGTGCTGCTGTTCGCCCGGGTCGACGTCCTCGGAGTGGCCTGGTTGCGGATCGCCAGCGCGGCGGTGGTCTTCGCCGCCTGGCGCCGGCCGTGGCGCTTCTTCGCGAGCCTGCGTTGGAGCGATCGCTGGGTCCTGGTGGGTCTGGGCGCGGTGCTCGCGCTCATGAACGTGTCGTTCTATTTGGCGATCGCTCGATTGCCGCTGGGCACGGTCGGCGCGATCGAGTTCCTGGGTCCCATCGCACTTGCGGCGCTCGGTGCCCGCACAGCTCGCAACCTGCTGGCGCTGGCGCTCGCGGTGTGCGGCGTCTACCTGCTGGCGGACGTGCGCCTTGCCGGCCAGCCTGTCGGCTTCGCCCTGGCCTTCGCGAACTGCGCCCTCTTCGTCCTCTACATCGTCCTGGCCCACCGCATCGCGCAGCGCGGGCCCGGCGCCGGAGTCGACGGCCTGGGGGCGGCGATGCTGATCGCCCTGCTCGTCGTCACGCCGATCGGCGCTGCCGGCGCCGCACCGGTCTTCAGCAGCCCCCTTCTCCTGGCGGCGGGCGTCGGCGTCGGGCTGTGCTCCTCGGTGATCCCATATGTCACCGACCAGCTTGCCATGACCAGGCTCTCGCGGGCCTCCTACGCCCTGCTGCTGTCCCTGCTGCCGGCCGCCGCCACGCTCATCGGGGTCCTGGTCCTGCGTCAGCTACCCCGCCCTCTGGAGCTGCTCGGCATCGCCCTCGTGGTCCTGGGAGTTGCCGCGCACCGGGAGCCGGCGACTTAGTTTATGCGGCGGTCCCGGCCGCTCCACTCCTTTTCGCGGAGCACGTACTTCTGGATCTTCCCGGTGGAGGTCTTGGGCAGCTCGCCGAACTCGATCGCCTTGGGGACCTTGAACCGCGCGAGGCGCTCGCGGACGTGCGCCTTCAGCTCGTCCTCGGTGGTCTCCTGGCCCTGCTTCAGGGTCACGAAGGCCTTGGGAACCTCTCCCCACTTCTCGTCGGGGATGGCGATGACGGCCGCCTCCATGACGGCCGGATGGCTCATGACCGCCTGCTCCACCTCGATCGTCGAGATGTTCTCGCCGCCCGAGATGATCACGTCCTTCTTGCGGTCCCGCAGCTCGATGGTGCCGTCGGGGTGCCTGACGCCCACGTCGCCGGAGTGGAACCAGCCGCCGGCGAAGGCGGTCTCCGTCGCCTGCTCGTCGGCGTAGTAGCCCTTCATGACCACGTTGCCCCGCATGGCGACCTCGCCCAGCGTCTCCCCGTCGGCCGGCACCTCCCGGCCTTCGTCGTCGAGCACGGCCACCTGGCCAGCGACCACGTTGGGGGCGCCCTGCCTGGCTCGAAGGCGGGCCTGCTCGGGCGCAGGCAGGTCGGCGACGCCGGGCGGCGGGACGTTCATCGTGAAGGGCCCGTAAGTCTCGGTCAGCCCGTACACGTGCTCGAGCTCGAAGTTGAGCTCAGACATCTGGCCGATGAGGGTCGGCGAGGGCGGTGCGCCAGCGGTGAAGAGCCGCACCGGGTTCTCCAGACGTGCGGCCGCGGGATCGTTGACCAGCATGATCAGCACGGTCGGAGCCGCGCAGAACGCGGTCGCCTCACCCGAGCGGAAGAGGTTCCAGACTTCGGGCGGGTCGATCCTCGGAATGCAGACGTTGGTCCCCCCCACCGCGGTGACGCTCCAGGTGAACGTCCAGCCGTTGCAGTGGAACATGGGCAGCGTCCACAGGTACTTGGAGCCGGCGTCCAGCCGCAGGTCGAGCGCCATGGCGAGAGCGTTCAGGTAGGCGCCGCGATGGTGGTACATCACGCCCTTGGGGCGGCCCGTAGTCCCCGACGTGTAGTCGATCGCCAGCACCTCGTACTCGTCCTCCAACAGGCTCTCGACCGGGTCTTCGGAGCCCGTCGCGAGAAAGTCCTCGAACTCCGCGCCGAGGCTGACGCGGCGGAGGTTCCCCGGCGCCTTGGCCAGCTGGCCCTCCAGCTCCGGAGCGAAGAAGACGATGCTGGAGCCTGAGTGCTCGAGGATGTAGGCGATCTCGTCCGGTGAAAGCCTGGTGTTGATGGCGACGATGACGCACCCCGCCTGCGGGACGCCGAAGTGGCCGAGCAGGAGTGGCTCGGAGTTGAAGGCCAGGAAGG
>JALYYF010000307.1 GCA_030946725.1 Candidatus Dormiibacterota bacterium | reverse complement strand
CGGGTGGACTTCCCGGTCCTCCAGCGGGTGGCCTACCTGAACGCGGGGAGCGTCGGCCCGCTCTCCCGCCACACGGCCGAGGCCATGGCCGAGCAGGAGCGGCTGGGCCTCACCAGGGGCCGAGGCGCCCACAGCTCCTTCGAGGCCCGGATGGAGCTGAGGGAGCGGCTGCGCGAGCGCCTCGCCGGGTTGATCGGCTCGCCTGCGGAGAACCTGGCGCTCACCGGCTCGACCACCGAGGGCTGCCACGTGGTCCTCACGGGAATGGGCCTGCGCCCGGAGGACGAGGTCGTGACCACGGATGCCGAGCACTTCGGACTGCTGGGAACGCTGGGCAGCTCGGGCGCCGCCATCCGTCTCGCTCCCGTCCTCGGCCGCAGCGCCGGCGAGGTGCTGCAGGCGGTGGTCGACGCGGTCACCCCGCGGACCAGGCTGATCGCGCTCTCGCATGTGCTCTGGCTCAACGGGCAGGTGCTGCCGATCGCCGAGATCAAGCGTGAAACCGGCCTTCCCGTGCTCGTGGACGGCGCGCAGTCTGTCGGCGCAATCCCGGTCGACGCCACAGACGTCGACTACTACACGGTCTCCGGGCAGAAATGGCTCTGCGGGCCGGAGCTGACCGGCGGCCTCTACGTGGCCGACCCTGAGATGCTGCGTCCGCGAATGCAGATCGACGCGGCCGCGGCGGGCATCCCGGAACGCACCGGGGCCGCCCGGCTGGAGATGATCTTCCACCCGGGCGCTCTGACCGCCGGCCTGCTGTCCGCGGTCGAGCAGCTGCCGCCGGACGCCTACGAGAGGGCCGCGGAGGTCACCCGGCGCTGCCGCGGCGCGCTGCTGGAGGCCGGAGTCGAGGTGCTGACCGAGCCGGACCAGGGGACCCTGGTCTCCTTCCGGACGGCGGTCACACCGGACGACGCCGTCTCCAGCTGCGAGGAGCACGACGTGGTGATCAGGCGGCTGCCCAACGGCTGGCTGCGCGCCTCCTGCGGCTGGTGGAATTCGGCCGAGGACCTGGACCGGCTGGTGGCCTCGCTAAAGGAGGCCTGAGGGGCGAGCCGGTGCGCCGGCGGCCAATGGCGGCAGGCTCTCCCAGTCTTCGCGCATGAGCTCCGTGAGGATGTGGTCCAGCCAGCGACCCTCCCGGAAGTGGTGCTTGCTCCAGCGCCCCACCTCGCGGTAGCCGGCCGCGGCCTGCGCCCGCCGGCTGGCCTCGTTGCCGTCCAGGTAGCCGGACTGGAGCTTGCGGAGCGGCAGCTCGCGGAAGGCGAAGTCGGCCCTCAGCCGCATCACCTCGCTCCCGATCCGCTTCCCCCAGACCGTCTTGTCACCGATCACGGTGCCGGTCGTGCCGTGGCCGTTGGCCCAGTCGATCCCACCGATGGAGGTGCCGCCGATCAGGCGGCCTTCGTACTCGATCACCCAGTAGACCGAGTTGGCGTCGGTGGCGGTCTGGCGGAGCCATTCCTGCTCCTCGTCCAGCGAAAGGGGAAACCGCCGGGCCAGCCTGGCCGTGACCTCCAGGTCCTCGAACCAGCCGATCATCGCCGCGGCGTCGTCCTGGCGGGGGGGACGCAGCCGGAAGCAGCTGCCCGCGATGACCGGGCCGTACATCTCTAAACCTCTCCTCCGGCCGTGGCCACTGCTCCGGCCGAGCGCCTCTCCCAGTCCTCGCGAGTCAGCTCGGTCTCGATGCTGTCCATCCAGTTGCCGTCGCCGTAGACCTGGTTGCGCAGCCGTCCCACCTCCCGGTAGCCGGCGGCCTCCTGGGCTCGCCTGCTCCCTTCGTTGCCCTCGAAGTAGCCTGAGCGCAGAATGCGCAGCGGCAGCTCACGGAAGGCGAAGCCGGCCCGCAGCCGCATCAGCTCGCCGCCGATGCCCTTGCCCCAGACCGCCTTGTCACCGATCACCGTGCCGGTGTGCCCGGCCCCGTTGGCCCAGTCGATCCGCCGGATGTCGGTGAAGCCGACCGGCCGGCCCTCGTACTCGACGGTCCAGGTGATGCTGTCGGGGTCCCTGGCGAGCGTGCGGAGCTCCTCCTCCGCCTTCTCGAGCGAAGGCGGATGGATATATCGCATCCTCACCGTCACCTCCATGTCCTCCAACCAGGGCAGCGACGCGGCCGCGTCCTCCAGGCGGGGCGGGCGCATGCGGAAGCTGCTGCCCTGAATCACCGGCCCAAGCACGACTAACTATCGTAGGGAGGGTTCTGGATGGTGGCTCGGGCGAAATAGCGGCGATCGCTGCTGCCGCCAAAGAAGCTGCTCCAGGGACCGCCGCCCACCGTGCAGGACACGTCCTGCGTCTGCTGGTAGGCGATCGGGGGCAGGTCCACCGTGCAGCTTCCGAGGTCGCTGTTGTCCGCGGCCCTGAGCCGGAGCGTGGCGGTCGAGCGGCCGGAGGGTGCACCGGCCAGGTTGCGCACCGTGGCGCTGAGCGCACAGGCGGAGGCGTCGCAGCGGCCGATCCTGACCGCCTCGGCGACGTAGTGGGCCGGGAAGGTCCTGGGGTCGGCCGGGTCGACGAAGGCGCTCGGCGCCGTGACGGTGGCCCGGGGCGGGTAGCCGAAGTCCAGCCGCAGGTCTGAGGTGCCGTCCGGCGCGCGGTAGCCCCGGGCGCTCAGGATGCGAAGCAGCCGAGGCTGCTGGCCGGTGGTCAGGTAGAGCCGGCCGCTGGAGTCGCTCAGCTGGACCGCGCTGCGGCCGGCGACGCTGGCCTGGCCGTCGTTCTTGAGCTGGAAGCGCCGGTTCCGCAGCGAGCGGCCCACGCTGCAGGGGCTGGCCGGGCCGCCCACCGAGTTGACGCCGTTGGCGTCCAGCAGCGCCCAGCTGTCGCCGTACAGACGCGCCACAGTGGGGTCGCCATACGCGGCCCAGAAGCCCTGGCCCTGGACGTAGGTCCGTCCCCCGCTGACGATCAGCCGGTACGAGCGTCCGTCCAGCTCGACCGAGCCCTGGGCGTCGCCGTTCCGGTTGACGGTGCAGTCGATCGTGAAGTGCCGCCCGGCGTTGGAGAAGCTGCCCGCCAGGTGGGTGGCGGGAGCGCTGTCCAGCCCGGCGAAGGCGCGTCCGGCCAGCTCGTCGGGGGAGGGTCCGGTGAGCGATTCCAGCGGAGACGTGCACGCGGCACCCATGACGGCGGCCAGCACGACTAGGACAGCTCGCAGCACAGCGGCCGAACGATACCCCCGCTGAGGTCCCGAGGCGAGCGTGGAACGGCAGATCGCCCAAGTACCCCCTCCCCGACCCTCCCCGCGAGGGGGAGGGAGATCCTGGACTACTCGAGCACGTCCCGGCGCCAGGTCAACAGCACGGAGGTGAGCAGAAAGAGCGCCGCGTAGACCGCGATGACCACGACCACGTGGGTCGCGTCGACCTTGACCAGCGGTATTGCGAAGGCCGGCCTGGCCTGCCGGTGCGGTTCGAGCACCACGGGCAGCTGGTTGAGGTTGGGGCCCAACAGGTACGCCGTGATCTGGTTCCAGAAGCTCCTCCCGGTCAGCCGTCCGAGGAGCGAGAGCACGATGGTGCCGAAGTTGTCGCAGGGAAAGAAGGCGAGGGCGGCGCTGAGTCCGAAGGCCAGCGAGCGCCCCACCACGGCGGCCGCGGTGCCCAGCAGGATGCAGACGCCGAGGCTGACGAGCGCCACCACGAACTGCAGCTCGACGTAGTTCCAGGTTTCGGCCGGCAGCGAGGTCAGCGGCCGGAGGCTCCCCTCCCAGCTCTGGACGATCACCGTCACGAAGGCGCCGGCAAGCAGTGCGAAGCCCGCCAGCAGCCCCAGGGCTGCGAGCGCCAGGGCCGTCAGCTTGGCCGCCAGCAGCCGCAGGCGGCCGGTGCCGCGAGCGAGCAGGACGCGCAGGGTGCCGCCGCTGTACTCCATCCCCACCAGGCGGGCCGACACGACCAGAAGGAAGATGCCGGAGCCGGTGTCGAAGAGCGTGAGCAGGATGTCGAGGAGCGTGTAGAACCACTGCTGCGGGTTCTGGTGCAGCCCGTTCTTGATCTGGTCGGTGGAGAGAAGCGCCAGCGCGAAGACGCAGAACAGGAGCAGTGCTCCGCCCAGCATCACCCAGGTGGTGCGCTGGCGACTTGCCTTCAGCAGCTCCCCGCGGACCGCGCCCGGAAAGCTGGGCCGAGGCTGGCGAAAGGCCCGGTCGGCGGGACGGGCGAGGGCGGTGTCGGCAGCGCTCAATTGACTCCTCCGTTGGCGGTTGTCAGCTCGAGGAAGATCTCCTCGAGGTCGTGCTGGCGTTCGCTGACCGCGTCCGGCCAGAGGCCGGCCTGGGCCAAGAACTGGACCAGGTCGCGGCCGCGGCCGGTTGCCGAGGTGGTGACCAGCGCGCCGTCCTCGATGCGCGCGGCCGCACCCCAGGGCTGCGCCCGCACGACTTCCAGGGCCCGCTCGACCGGCTCCACGCTGACCACGAACTCGCCGTGGGCGCCGACCAGCTCGGCCACCGGTGCGACGCGCACCAGCCGGCCGAGGTTGATGATCGCGACGCGGTCGCAGATCTGCTGGACCTCGCCCAGGACGTGGCTGGAGACGAAGATCGTCTTGCCGCTCGCGGCCAGCCTGCGCATCAGGTCTCTCATCTCCACGATGCCGGCCGGGTCGAGACCGTTGGCCGGCTCGTCCAGGACCAGCAGCTCCGGATCGTGCAGCAGCGCGACGGCCAGTCCCAGCCGCTGTTTCATGCCCATCGAGTAGGCGCTGACGCGGTCCTTCTGGCGTCCTGCGAGGTCGACCACCTCGAGCACCTCGTCGATGCGCCCGGCGGGCACGCCACCCAGGACCGAGCCGAAGGCGCGCAGGTTGTCGCGACCGGACATATAGCCGTAGAGGGCGGGTGACTCGACCAGTGCTCCCACCCGAGGTAATACCTCGGCGCCGTGCCGGCTGACATCGCGGCCGAGGACGTCGACGCGCCCGGAGGTGGGCCGGACCAGGCCCAGCGCCATTCGGATGGTGGTGGTCTTGCCCGCGCCGTTGGGCCCCAGGAAGCCGAAGATCTCGCCGCGGCGGACCTCCAGGTCGAGCTGGCTCACGGCGGGCCGGGAACCGTAGTTCTTGGAGAGCTGGTGGGTGGCCAGCACCGTAGTCGGTTCTTTCACGTCCTAGTAAGCGCCGCCATCGCCGGGTTTTGTGACACCGGCGAGGGCTCGAGCCCTGGCCTGGGCGGAGCCCGCTTCGATAGGGCCGGCGACGCTCCTCGGTGGGCAGCGGAGCGATCCAACCTTGGCGCTCGAGCCGGGCGAGCGCCCGTACAGCGTCCCTGGCTCCATCCGGCTGCCGTGGAACCGGCCGACGTCCTGCATGATCGCGTAGCCGTGCTTGGACCCGCTGGCCAGGCTGGCGAGTACGAGCAGCGAGGCGACGTGCTACGTCGAGCCGGGTGCGGTCAGGCGACCAGGCGCTGCAGGCTGGCGAAGGCGAAGCTGGCCAGTATGTAGAGCCCGACGTACCCCGCAAGGGCGATCGCCGTGGCGGTCATCAGGGACCCGGAGCCGAACATCCTGGCGAACGGCCTTACGAGCGGGTCCGACGCCCGATCGACGAATCGGACGATCGGGTGCCAGCGGCTCACCTTGAGAGCCGAGAGCAGGAGTCGGAGGCCGACCAGCAGGGCCAGGATCAGGGTCACCCCGAGAACGAGCTGCGCGACCACTCCAAGCACGGCCGCCGGGA
>JALYYF010000296.1 GCA_030946725.1 Candidatus Dormiibacterota bacterium | reverse complement strand
TAGCCTACGTTTCCGGCCATCGGTGGGGTCTGGGTGGGCTGCTCCACACCGTTCGGGCCGTTCTCCACGGTGACGGCGACGATCTTCACGCCTTGCAGCGACTTGCCCGACACCAGGCGGTAGGCGCCGAAGACGTCCGGTCGGAAGATGCCGACCTTGAAGGCGTGGTTGCTGGTGTCGATCAACCAGACCTCGTAGACCTTGCCCGGCGGAAGCTGGGGCAGGCCGTTGAAGTCGAAGATGATCCCGGCGCTGTTGTCCGGCTTGGAGGTGACCGTACCGCTGGCTCCGGCGAGAGGTCCGCTGCCGTTCAGGGTGTGATAGGCCGGCGCCTGGTTGATGATCTCCTTCTGCTGCCCCAGCTTCGTGTTGAGCTGGCTCAGCTGACGGTTCTGCTGCTCGATCTGCTGGTTGAGCCGGATCGTCCAGCTCGCCAACCCGACCATGGCCGCGATCACGATCACGGCGGCCAGGGCAACGGCCAGCAGGCGAGGTAGCCGCGATGGACGCGTCGGGTCCATGTTCTTGCGGCCGGCCCTCGCAATCTGGAGCGCCCTGGCCGGCGAGAAGGAGCCCGGGCGGACGGGCGGCGCCGCTTCGGCGGCGGCCAGGATTCGGGCACGCAGCCTTTCGGGCGGCCTGACCTCGTCGGCGGCGAGCGGCAGGGCGACTGCCGCCCGGCTCAGGCGCCGGGCCAACTCTCTACAGCTCGGACAGGCGTCCATGTGCGCTCGAGCAATATCTCCCTCCTTCGCGTCGGCCGCGTCCAGGACAAAGGCCGCGATGCTGCTCTCGAGCTCGTCGTGCTCGTCACATGTCATATACGAGGCCCCGCGCCTGGAGATACGAGTGGAGTTTCTCGAGGGCCAGCCTCATCCGGCCCTTCACGGTGCTGAGCGGCACCCGGATCATCTCGGCGATCTCCCGGTGGCTGTAGCCACCGAAGTACGCGAGCTCCACCGCCTGCCGCTGCTCGCCCGGCAAGCTGGCCAGCGCCTCCCGGATGACGTCGCGCTCGATCGCCGTGGCCACCTCGTGCCACGGGTCCGAGCCCGGCCCGGTCGCCTCCGCGTCGAGCGGTATCTCGCGCTCCTGGCGCTCGTGTGCACCGCGCCCACGCAGGTAGTCGATCGAGCGGTTGCGCACCGCCGTTATCAGCCAGGTCCTCAGGGACCCCCTCCTCGCATCGAACCTTTCCGCGTTGTTCCAGAGCTTGAGGAAGCAGTCCTGAACCACGTCCTCAGCACGACCGGGGTCGCCCAGCACGCGTAGCGCGACCGAATAGGCCAGCGCTCCGTAGCTATCGTATAGACGCGCCAGGGCTTCGACGTCACCAGCAGCCAGCCCTTCGGCCAGCTCCAGATCGCCGCCGTCGTCCATCTAGGCGGGTCCCCTCCTGTTCACGGTACGTGGCAGCCGGCTCATTGGATAAGAAGGTCCCGAAGGATCTTGCTGGCCAGACCCATGTTTGCACTGCCTCCCGTCGCCTGCCTGACCCCTGCCAGCAGGGCCCCGATCGCCTGATTCTTGCCGGAACGGAAGTCCGCCACGGCTTTGGGGTTCTCCTCGATCACCCGCCCGATCACCTGTCTGAGCTCCGTCTCGTCGCTCACCTGCGCCAGGCCCAAGTCCGAAACGATCTGGCGAGGTGGGCGGCCGGAAGCCTGCGCCTCCTCCAGCACCTTCACCCCCTGTTCCCGATTGATGGTTCCGTTGACAACCAGGACGATCAACTCCGCGAGTTGCCGGCCGTCCAGTGTAGGCGCATTGCCGATGATCCAGTTGGCCGCCGGCTTCGCAGGCGCGCCGGCGGCGACCGTCGCCTCGAACAGCGCTGCTGTGGCGGCGTCCTGCGCCAGCTGCCCGGCGTCGAAATCCGAGAGGCCGTGGCGCTCGCGGAGCCGCTGGCGAAGCTGGGCCGGGAGCTCAGGAAGGGCGTCGCGGAGTCGCGCCACCCAGGCCGGGTCGAGCTCCAACGGGGGCAGGTCGGGCTCCGGAAAGTAGCGATAGTCCTGGGCGTACTCCTTGGATCGCTGGGAGAAGGTTCTCTGCTCCGCCTCCGACCAGCCCCGGGTCTCCTGGACCACCGGCCGGCCCGACTCCAGCTCACGAACCTGGCGCTCGATCTCATAGGCCACGGCCCTGTGGAGCGCACGGAAGGAGTTGATGTTCTTCAGCTCCGTCTTCACGCCCAGCTCGCTTGATCCGCGGCGCCGGACCGACACGTTGGCTTCGGCGCGGAGCTGGCCCTTCTCCATCTCGGCCTCGGACGCACCCACCGCTCTGAGCACGGCCCGCAGCGCCATCGCATAGTCGCGGGCATCGTCGGCGGTCCTCAGGTCCGGCTCCGTGACGATCTCCATAAGGGGCATGCCGGAGCGGTTGAGGTCGACCAGTGATTCGCCGGCGGTGTGCAGCGCGTCGCCGGCGTGAAGGAGCTTGCCGGTGTCCTCCTCTAGATGGACGCGCGTGATGCGGACCACCCGGCCGTCGACCTCCAGCCGGCCGCCCGTTGCCATCGGCAGGTCGTACTGGCTGATCTGGTAGCCCTTCGGGAGGTCCGGATAGAAGTAGTTCTTGCGGTCGAACTTGGTGTGCCTGGCCACCTCGCACTCGAGCGCGAGGGCGGTCTTCACGACCTGTTCGACAGCCTTCGCGTTCACGACCGGGAGCACGCCCGGCATGCCCAGGCAGACCTCGCAGACGTTGGAGTTGGGAGCGGAGCCCAGGTAGTCGCTGGAGCAGCCGCAGAACATCTTGGACAGCGTGGTGGGCTGCGCGTGGACCTCCATCCCGATCACAGCCTCCCAGCCCGCCAGGTCGCCCGCCGGACCGGGGGCGGCACCCGATGTCTCAGTCGACATCGCGCACGCCCTCGTAGGCTTGGGCGACGCGGAGGGCGGTGGCGTCCGCCCACTGCGGGGCCAGGACCTGGAGCCCGACCGGCAGCCCCTCGGAGGTGCCGCAGGGCAGGCTGACGCCGGGAAGTCCGGCCAGGTTGCCTCCCAGCGTGAGCACGTCGCAGAGGTACATGGCGAGCGGGTCGTCGGCTTTGGCGCCGATCGGGAAGGCGACCATCGGCGAGGTTGCGCTGACGATGGCGTCGCAGCCCTGGAAGGCCCTCTCGAAGTCCTGCGCGATCAGCGTCCGCACCTTCTGCGCCTTCAGATAGTAGGCGTCGTAGTAGCCGGCGGAGAGCGCGTAGGAGCCGAGCATGATCCGGCGCCGCACCTCAGGCCCAAAGCCCTGCCGGCGGGTGCGCAGATAGGTGTCGAGCAGGTTGGACGCGTCTTCGTCCCGCATCCCGTAGCGGATGCCGTCGAAGCGGGCCAGGTTGGAGGAGGCCTCGGCCGGCGCGATGATGTAGTAGGCGGCGAGGCCGTAATCCGTGTGGGGAAGGCTCACGTCGACCAGCTCTGCGCCCGCCCGCTCCAGCGCCAGGACGGCCCGGTCGACGGCGGC
>JALYYF010000284.1 GCA_030946725.1 Candidatus Dormiibacterota bacterium | reverse complement strand
GCCCTCGACTGCAGCACCTCCAGCATCGAGCCGTCCATGTACGAGTCCACGATGGCCGGGTGGACGTAGCACTTCCGGCAGACCGATCGAGTGTTGCCGAGCCGCTCCGAGACTCGCTCGATCGCCTGGACCACGTTGCGCTTGGCCTGCGTCTCGGAGTCGACCTTCTCCATCTCCTGCAGGGCCCGCGCGGCCAGCACCGTGCCGGCCCAGGTCCGGAAGTCCTTGGCCGTGAAGTCGCCGCCGCTCGCGTCGCGTAGATACTCGTTGACGTCGGTGGAGTCGATCGACCTGCGCTGCCCGTCCTCGTCCACGTACTGGAAGAGCTGCTGTCCCGGCAGCTCCTCGCAGCGTTTGACGACCGCCGCCAGCCTCCTGTCGCGGATCGTGATCTCGTGCTCCTTGCCGCTCTTGCCGCGGAAGAAGAACCGGACCGACGATCCGCGCACTTTGACGTGGCGGTTGCGGAGGGTGGTCAGCCCGAAGGACCGGTTCTCCCTCGCGTACTCCTCGTTGCCGACCCGCATCATCGTGCTCTCGAGCAGCTGCACCATGGTCGCCAGCACCTTTTCACGAGAGAGCCCTGGCCGCCTCAGGTCACGGCGGACACGGCGCCTGATCTTGGGCAGCACGCGGTCGACCTCGATCAGGCGGCCGTACTTGTTGGCGTCCCGGACAGAGCGCCACCTCTGGTGGTAGCGGTACTGCTTGCGGCCGCGGGCGTCGCGACCGGTGGCCTGGATGTGACCGTTCGGCAGCGGCGAGATCCAGACGTCGGTCCAGGCCGGCGGTATCACCAGCCTCCGGATGCGGTTCAGCGTCTCCTCGTCGTCGACCGTGCTGCCGTCGGGCTGGAGGTACGCGAAGGACTCACCGTGGCGCCGCCGGCGAATGCCCGCGGTCTGATCCGAGACCCAGCGCAGCCGCGCCTCACGAGCGGTCGCGAGTGCCTCCGGATCGGGAGCCGGTGTGCCGGTCACGGCGACTAACGCTACGACGACCGGTCGGGCCGCCTGCCCGGCTAATTCCCGAAGGTGATCACCGAGCGGGCGACATCTCCGGCCAGCATGGCGGCGAAAGCTTCGTTGACCTCCTCCAGTGGGTAGCGGCGTGAGATGAGGCGGTCCAGCGGCAGCCGGCCCCGCCGGTACAGCTCGAAGAGCCGTGGGAAGTCCGCGTGGGGACGCGTCGAGCCGTAGATGGAACCCTTGAGCGTCTTTTCCTGCAGCACCAGGTCGAAGGGGCTGATCTCCGCGCGCGCCGCGGGCGGGGCCACGCCGATCGCCACCGCTACGCCGCCGGCGCGCAGCGAGCGCACCGCGTCGGTCACGGACTCGGGTCTGCCGATGGCCTCGAACGCGTAGTCGACCCCGCCGCCGGTGAGCTCGCGAACCGTCTTGACCAGGTCCTGGGAGGAGACGTCGATCACGTCGCTGGCGCCGAACTCCCTCGCCATCTGAAGCTTGACCGGGTTCAAATCGGCGGCCACGATCCGTGCCGCTCCACAGAGCTGGGCCCCCATCATCGCGCAGAGCCCGACCCCTCCGGCTCCGATCACCAGCACCGTCGACCCGGGCTCGACGCGGGCGCTGTTGGTGGCGGCGCCCACACCGGTCATCACAGAGCATCCCGCCAGTGCCGCGATCTCCATGGGCACGTCGCCGTCGATCTTGAGGACCGATTGCTCCGGGCAGACCGCTGCTTCCGCGAAGCAGGACACGCCGAGGAAGTGGCTGATCTGCCGGCCATCGCGACTGAGCCGGCTGCTGCCGTCGAGCAGCCGGCCGGTGCTGCGCAGGATCGCTCCCTGCTGGCAGAGGGCCGGGCGGCCGGTGGCGCAGTACGGGCAGTGGCCGCAGCCGGAGCGCCACAGCAGCACCACGTGGTCCCCCGGCGCCACGGTGGTGACACCGGCGCCGACCTCCTCCACCACGCCGGCGCCCTCGTGCCCGAGCACGGCCGGCAGCTGGGTCGTGAGGTCGCCCTTCATGTAGTGGTAGTCGCTGTGGCAGACGCCGGCGGCCAC
>JALYYF010000259.1 GCA_030946725.1 Candidatus Dormiibacterota bacterium | reverse complement strand
CCCCCCCCCCCCCCCCCCCCCCCCAAGGGCGCTGTGGCGGCCGACCAGCGGCTAGGATCGACTGCACCATCGCAGCCCAGCCGCCCGCCTCGATCCCTCCCCGGCCCGCGGCCGGCGCACGCCCGCTCGAAGCCGAGCCGGGCAGGTGGCGACACCACACCCACCCGCTGACCGGCCGCCAGACGCGTGTCCTGCTGGCCCTGATCCTGGCTGTCGCGCTTCTGCTGCGTGTGCACGACTACACGGCCGCGCCCCGACCGAACGAGAACGTCGACGAGCTGGCCTGGGCCTGGGCCGGCCTCACGCTCCTCGAGGACCACAGCCCCACCTCCTGGTCCTACCTTCCGGCCTACTCCCAGACCTTCCCGCTCAGAGAGCCTGACAACGGCCGGATCCTCCCCGGCGTCCATCACTGGCTGGACCATCCGCCCGCCTTCGCCCTGCTGATCGGGGGCTTTGCCTGGCTTGCGGGAGAGCGACAGCTCGGGCAGGTGACCGACGCGGCGATCCGGCTGCCGGTGATCGCGCTCAGCCTCCTCACCTTGCTGCTGGCCTACCTTCTGGGACGCCGCCTGCTGGGTACGCTGCCGGCGCTCCTGGGCGCGGCGCTCTTCGCTGTGGCGCCGGGCGCTGTGCTCGGCAGCCGGGAGGTGGAAAGCGAGGCGCTGCTCGCGCCCATGCTGCTGCTGGCGCTGCTGCTCGCGCACCGCGCGCTCCACGACGAGGCCACGCGCTTCGAGCCGGTCCTCCTGCTGGCCGTCTGCTGGCTGGGACCCCTGGTGAAGGTCCCCGGCGCCGCGCTGGGCGTCATCGTGGCGGTGATCTTCGCCAGCCGGGGCTACTGGGCGCGGGCCTCGATGGCGGTGTTGGCCGCCTGGCTGGGACTGGTCACCTATGCCCTCTACGGGCTTGCGGTCGACTGGCAACAGTTCCTGGCGGTGATCCAGGCCCAGTCCAGCCGGCATTCGGGCCTGCTCAGCGGCTTCGAGTTCATCGTCTCGCCCGCCGGGTTCAGCGACTCGGTCCAGCTCCACGACGGGTGGTGGCTGGTGGGCTGGCTGGGGCTGGCTCTGCTGGCCGTGCTCCGCAGGCCCCGCGGTGGAGACCTCCTGCTGGCCTGGCCGATCGCCGCCTTCGCGGTGACGATCATGCTCGTCGCCGACGTGGGCGCGGCGTTCCGCTACGGCTGGTACCGCTTCGCCATCTACCCCCTGGTGTACCTGGTAGCCGCGGACTTCGTGGTGGGAACGGTGCTGAGGCCGACTGTGGTGCGGCTGGCAATCCTGCTCGTCCTGCCGGCGGCCGCCGCCACGCTCGCCACCAATCCAGCCGGCCGCGCCCTGAACCCGCCGTTCGTGGTCGAGGTCGCGGCCCTGACGGTCCTCTTCGCCGCCTGCCTGATGGCGAGACGGGCGGCCGCCGCCGGCAAGGGCTGGCAGCGCAGGTGGCCGCAGCTGGCGGCCGCCGGCCTGGTGGCGCTGATCCTGGCCCTGAACCTCGTGCAGAGCATCCGGCTCGCCGAGATATACACCTCGCTGTAGAGTCGAGGGCCGCGCTTGGAAGGAGTGTCCGTCTCCGAAGCTCCGACGCAGACTGAGCTCAGCCGCGGCCTGCTGAGCCGCCTTGCCGACCGCAAGGTGTGGGCGATCCTGGTT
The DNA here is from genome assembly GCA_030946725.1 of Candidatus Dormiibacterota bacterium. GTDB lineage: Bacteria > Chloroflexota > Dormibacteria > Dormibacterales > Dormibacteraceae > Nephthysia. The sequence continues at coordinate 7,974 of JALYYF010000259.1, read as the reverse complement.
TTCGGCCTCTCGCTGGCCATCGGCTCAGTGCTTCGCCTGTGGCTGGCCACGCACGACGACGGCATCTTCTGGCCCGACGAGATCTATCAGAGCCTGGAGCCGGCCCACCGCCTGGTCTTCGGCTACGGGCTGGTGGCGTGGGAATTTCGAGACGGCGCCCGCAACTGGGCGTTCCCGGGTTTCGTTGCGCTGTTGCTCAAGGTCTGCTCGCTGATCGGGATCAAGGACTCGCAGTCCTACGTCATGGTGGTTCGAGGTGTCTTCTGCCTGATCGGCGTGGCGACGGCGGCGGCCACCTTCTCGCTGGCCCGCTCGCAGGGCGCCTCGGCGCTGAGCGCCGCGGCCGCCGCCGCCTTCTTCGCGCTCAGCGCGCCGGCGATCTTCTACGCGCCCCGAGCGATGAGCGAGACGGCGGCCGCCCTGGTCGTGGCGCTGGGCCTGACGCTCGGCCTGCGGCCCCAGGCGCGCGGGTGGCAGCTGGCACTCGCGGCGGCGCTGCTGGCGCTGGCGGTCATGCTGCGGCTGCAGACGGCGATCTTCGGACTGGGGCTGGTGGGGGTACTGGCGGTCGCCGGCCGGTGGCGGCCGGCACTGCTCGTGCTCACCGTGTTTGCCGCAGGCATGCTCGTCTTCGGCCTGGTCGACCTGGTCACCTGGGGCTCCTGGTTCCACTCCGCGGTCACCTACGTGCGAGTGAACCTCGTCGAGGGCCGCTCGGCCAACTGGGGCACCGCCTCGATCGTCTACTACCCGGTCGTGCTGGTCAGGTCGATGGGGGCCGCCGGCTTCCTGGTCCTGGCTCTCGCCGCTCTCGCCGTGCGCCGAAGCCCGCAGCTCTGGGCGCTGGCCGCCGCTTTCCTGCTCGCCCACTCGCTGATCCCGCACAAGGAGCTCCGGTTCATCCTGCCCGCGCTGCCGGCGGCCTGCGCACTGGCCGGCATCGGGCTGGACCAGTTCGCGGCGCTGGCCCCGGCCTGGATGTTCCGGGCGCTGGCCGCCGCGGTCGCCGCTTCTCTGCTGTTCTCGGCCGCGACCTTCCACCAGCTCACATTTCACGACCTCGGAAGCCAGCCGGTGATCGGGAGGCCGAGCAGGAGCGCCTTCGACTTCGGCGGCCCCGCCAACCGCCTGCTGCTGCAGGCGAACAGGCGCCCGGACATCTGCGGCATAAAGGTGGAGACGACCCTCATCGAGTGGACCGGCGCCTACAGCTACCTGCACCGGCCGGTTCCTCTGTATCGCTCGGACGGCCCCGCCCGGGACTCGGGGAGGTACAACTACGTGATCGCCCGCGCCGGTTCGGTGCCCCAGGACGAGGTGGTCGCCGTCGACAACAAGCAGGTCCTCGCGCGGCTCCCGGTGAGCCGCTGCACCCCGGACCCCGGCTTCGGCGTCAACCTCTGAACCGGTGAGCGGCCACCCGGAAGGGCCGTGGCCTCAGCCCAGGTGGCGAAGGACCTCTGCCATCTTGTCGGGATAGGAAGGGTCCAGCTCGACGAAGGGATTGCGCGCCAGGGAGACGATGACCAGGTCGGCGCCGGCCTCGCCGTAAGCCTGGATGCGCTCGGCGACGTGCTGCGGACCGCCCACTATCGCCTGCGCATCCTCCGGTCCCGCGTCGGGGTCGGGAAGGACGAACACACCCGCGCTGATCTCCACCTGGCCGGACGACCGCCCGGCCGCCGCCATGGCGGTCCGAAGCTCTCCAAGGCTGGCCCGGAAATCGGACGGGTCGGGGCCGTACCAGGCGCCGTTCCAGCCGTCGGCGTGGCGCGCCGTCAGCTCCATCATGCGGGGGCCGCGGGAGGCGATCCAGATCGGCGGGGGGTCGGTCGTGCGGACCAGGGAGGCGTCCTGCAGGCGGACGTATCTTCCCTCGTACGTCACGTGCTCCCCGCGCAGCAGCGGCGGCAGGACGGTCAGGGTCTCTTCCAGCCGGCTCACCCGGTGGTCGAAGGGGAAGTCGAAGGCGTCGTATTCCGGCCTGTACCAACCGGCACCCAGACCGAGGATGAAACGGCCATCCGAGGCGTCCGCCAGGGCCAGTGATTCCCGACCCAGCTGGCCGGGATGGCGGAAGGAGTTGCAGACCACCAGCGGCCCCAGGCGCAGCCGGCTGGTCCTGGCGGCGAGGTAGGCGAGCGTCACCATGGTCTCGTGCGCGCCGACGCGGCCCTGCGACCTCTCGCTCCAGAAGTGGTCCATGACCCACACGGAGTCGAACCCCGCCCGCTCGGCCGCCTCGGCCCGCGCGGCGAGCGCAGAGAGCGTGGCGGGACGGCCAGTCCCGACGTCGATGGTGGGTAGCGCCAGGCCGACCTTTACCACCGGCTGAGCCTAGCAGGCCGTGACGCGGGGACGACCCGGGGTCAGTCCCCGGTGACCAGGGCCTGGCTGGGAGCCGCTGCCGGGGCGTCGTGCAGGCGCCGCAACCTGGCCTCGCTGGGCAGGAGCAGGGCGATCGGGATGGTGACGACGACCACAGCCACCTGCAGGGCCAGGCCGGCCTGCAGCCCGAAGTGGTCCGCGATCGCCCCGGTGATGGGGGTGCCGATGGCGCCGGTCACGAATCCCAGGCCCATGATCAGGCCCGAGGCCAGGCCGGCTCGGCCCGCCATGAGCTCCTGGGCCAGCAGCAGCATGAGAGGAGCCGTGGATGCGGCCGATACACCCACCAGCACACCCCAGAGGAAGCCGAGCGGGCCGGGAAAGAGGACGAACAGCGCCACCGTGGGGACGCTGAGGACCAGGGAAGCCAGGGTCACCGTGCGCCGGCCGTACCGATCGGCCAGCGAGCCGCAGCCCACCGTGCCGACGGCGCTGGCGAGCACGATGGTCGTGGCCAGCGGGCCGTAAAACCAGGGACCGTAGCCGAGCAGGTGGTACCAGGTCGGCGTGAAGGCCTGGAGCGTGGTCGTCGTCCAGCTGCGCGAGGCCATCACGCCGATGGTCGCCAGCAGCGGCACCAGAGCGACCCCCGCGCCGGGACCGGCCTGGCGCTTCGGACGCAACGTGACCTCGGGCCGCCCGCGCATCGCCACCAGCAGGAAGACCGCGCTGGCCAGGCCGGGAATCAGCATCAGCGCGGTTCCGCGCGTGCCGAAGAGGTTGAATGCGATCACGCCGATGATCGGTCCGGCCGCCACGCCGACCGTACCGCCCGTCACGTACACGGACATCCCGGTGCTCATCGCACGACTGGGCAGCAGCCCGCGGACGGTGAGGGCCCCGAAAGGATGGAAGGCGCCGGACCCGGCTCCCGAAATGAAGGCGATGGCCAGCAGGGCCGGGTAGCTGGGCGCGAAACCGACCGCGGCGAAGCTGGCGGCCGTCCAGATCAGCGCCAGGCCCGTGAAGCGAGTGCCCCAGCGGTCGGCGATCAGGCCGAAGGCCGGCTGCGAGATCGATGCCATGCCGGTGTAGGCGAGCGTGACCAGCCCAACCGTTCCCAGGCTGAGATTGAAGCGCCCGATCAGCAGCGGGTAGAGCACAGGAAGCACGCCCACGTAGCTGTCGACCGTGAAATGGCCGACCATCAGGGTCACCAGCGCCCGATTCTTGAAGGTGGCTATCAGCTCGGCCATCGGCCCGACCACCCCCCTCTTATACAGCCCTGAGGAGGCGCGAGCTGCCGCTGACATTGGCCGTGGCGACGCAGGGTCAGCCGCGGTCCGGGCCGTCCGTCGGGCATCCCGCTCAGCGTCGAACGGAACGGTGTCTGATAAAGAGGTACGTGTTCTGGGTGTTGCCGATCGGCTGCAGATCCGGCATCTGCAGTCTGATCCAGTCGGCGGTCTTGGGGTCGGCGACAATGAGTTCAACGTGTTCTGTGCCGGTCGATCGGGTCGCCTCGCCGAACATGAAAACCCATCCGTCAGTGACGGTGACCTTCCACCCATGCTTCGTTAGGGCAAGTGCCATCCCAGCTGACACCTCCCAGCGGTCGTGAGAAGCAATGTTGACCAACAGAGGCTGGGGCGGCTCGGTAGCCAGAGCTCTGTTCACCATGCCCAGCGCAGGTCGCGTGTCAGGGTCCACCTGCTCGACCGCCGGTGACCTCAGCTGCTGCAGCGCCTCGAAGCGACCGACTGACAGCGATATGACCGCGATTGCGAGTCCCGCGGCTGCCACCTCTAGAACGCGTCTTGGCGCTGCCCCCCGCCAAAGAGTCCAGGGATGAGTCCGGACGATCAGTGCTCCCCACCCGATGGTCAGCAGGAGTGGGTAAGCGGTCACCCACACGAATGTGTACGAGAACATTGGACCGACAATGCGGCTCATCGCCAGGACCGTTACCGAAGAGGCCACCACGAGCAGCACAGCAAGCGCCTGCAGGAAGCGATCCCGCAGCAGTGTCGCCGCGATTGCCAGACCGCCAATCCCGCTCATGAAGATGGCGATAGCTACGACGCGACCAGAAGGCAGCGTCGAGAAGTCCGCCTCGAGGCGAGGTGGGAGCACGCCGAACGGATAGACCTGCAGCATCCGTCCGAAGGCGGAGACCGCTTCGTGATATGGATGTCGTGCGTAGGAAGTTGTGAAGAACCACCACAGCTTGGTCAGGTTCCCCGGCCTTTGCGACAGCTCCTCTATCATCACGGGAGACCACATGAGTGCCAGCAAGAAGAGTCCTGCCAGCGTCACGGGCAGCACCCACCGGGAACGGGGACTCGTCTCAGCGCCGCGCCGGCTGAGCATTGCCACGCCCACGCGCAGGGCGACCGTGACCGCGAGGACGCTCAGAATGACCGGCAATGTGCTCACGTGAGTCTGCACCGCGAACGAGCCCACCACGAGCGCGCCCACCATGGCGCGTGTTGAACCGGCAGCACCCGACGCGGCAAGGATGAAGAACAGCACGACGGTGAGAAGCGGAAGATATGGAGGCCAGATGACCCGAAATATCTCATCGCCAACCGCCCGTAAGTAGACCAGTAGGAGGCAGCTGGCGATCAGCGCCAACAATGGCCCTCCTCGCCGCCAGACCGCCACCACGACAAGGGCACCAACCACGGCGTGGAAGGTAAGGAACGCGACGTACAACGACCAGCTATGGGCCCCCAGGCTGAGATAGACCGGATCCAGCGCGTAGAACCAGGACGGGCCGGGGTGGCTCCAGCCGAAGCGCGAGTAGTTGCCTACGAATTGCGCGAAATGCGCCGACCGCATGAGCGCCATCTCGTCCACCGCCTGGTCACTGTCGAAGACCACGTCTGGTCTCGCGATCGCGATCATGGCTCCGGCAAGGAGCATGGGACCCGCCACCGCTGCTGCCGCGATCGCTCCCAAGGCCCTGGAGGCATCGGGAAGCTGCCACCCGTCATCTCGCCGCTCAGGCGCATCGGCCGGCATGCGCGATTGGAGACCCGGCTCAGCGGTCAACTACCATCTCCCCCCAATTTCGCGCCAACTCTATACGATCAGCTCGTATTGACGGCGGCCATTGCCGGACGTGGATTTGGCGCTGAAAAATCGGCCCGCTTCCCGTAAAGCACGGGCGTGATACCCGTTCCACCCCGGCCCCCAAAACCCGCCTTAGGGCCGGCTGGCCTCGCCTCCCGAGGGCGCCTTCGCAGCGGCCTCCCGGGCCCGGCGCTGGGCGCGGGCCTGTCTCCATACCTCTTGGACCCGCTGGAGCGCGGTGAAGTTGGTCACGATCGCCAGCAGGCCGATCACCACGCTCAACACCGGCACGAAGCCGAGCCCCGCCGTCACCAGCCCGATGACGGTGACGACCACCCGCTCGGGCCTGGCGAAGAGCCCGCTGTCGCAGGTGAAGCCGAGGGACTGCGCCCGGGCCCGCACGTAGGAGACCAGGAAGGAGCCCGATAGCGCGACCATGCAGCCCAGGACTTCCAGTCTCATCCAGGGGCCGCCGCGATCCAGGAAGTAGGCGGCGATCCCGATGTAGACGGCGCACTCCGAGTAGCGATCGATGGTGGAATCCAGGAACGCGCCGTACGGATAGCTGCGCTTGGAGGCGCGGGCCAGCGCGCCGTCCAGGATGTCGAAAGTGCCCGCGAAGGCGAGCACCAGGCCCGCCGGGAGCAGCTGCGAGAAGCCCGCCAGCGCCGCAGCCACGAAGGTGAGCGCCATGCCCACCGTCGTGATCTGGTTCGGTGTCAGAGGTGAGCGCGCCAGCAAGCGCGCCAGCCGCAGCGCGTTGCGTCTAACCCACGCTTGGAAGCGAGTGGTGAACACCCTGCTCCGCCTCCTTTTCTCCCGCGGCGCGCTTGACCTCCCGCGCCTGCTGATAGACCTGGATGACCTGCGCCGCGACCATTCGCCAGGAGTATCGCTGCGCCTTCGCAAGCGCCGCCTGGCCCAGCCGCCGGCGCAGCATGGCATCCTGCGCGAGCACGGTCAGGGCCACCCCCAGCTCGCCGGGGCTCTTCGGGCGCACCGTCAAGCTGTCACCACCGGGCTCCACCACCGACAGGTAGCCGGGGATTTCGGTGGCGACCACCGGCAGCCCGGCCGCCATCGCCTCCAGCAGGACCAGCCCGAAGCTCTCGCCGCCGGTCGCCGGGAAGCAGGCGATGTCGGCGCTTGCGTAGTAGCGCGGCAGCACCTCGTCGGGGACGTAGCCGGCCATCACGACGTTCTCGAGTCGGTGACTGGAGATGAACGACTCAACCTTGCCCCGCACCGGGCCGTCACCGACAACGATCAGCCGGGAGCGAGGCACCCGCTGCTGCAGGTACTCGAAAGCGCGAAGCAGGTCGGGCAGGCCCTTGCGCTTCTCCAGCCGGCCCACGAAGAGGACGTTCACGCTGCTGTCGCGCAGGTGGTGGATCTGGGTCTGGCCCGGTCGGAAGCGCTCGACGTCTATCCCGTTCGGGATCACGCGCGGGTCCAGCATCGGGAAGTACTGCTGGACGAAGTCGCGGGCCGGCCGGCTCACGGCAATGGAGGCGTCCAGGTGCTTCAGGTACTGCTTCAGGATTGGCCGGCCGTAGTAATAGCCGACGTTGGAGCGTGCGAAAGCGTGGAACGTGGCCACGTGCGGGGCGTGCGACATGGGAAGCAGCGTGAGAGGCAGCGCAGGCATGAATGGTTCGTGGAAATGAAGCACGTCGAAGCGCTCGCTCTCCAGGATGTCGGCCACGCGGCGCGCCATGTGGAAGCTGAGCGTGATCCGCGCCACCGAGTCGTTGACCGGCAGCGAGAACACGCGGCCGATCCGGTAGAAGTCGGGGATGTCGCTCTCCACATCCCGCCGGCTGGAGGGGGCGAAGGTGCGCACCTCGTGCCCCAGCTCGCGCAGCCAGGTACCGAGATGGCGGATGTGCTGGGTGACGCCGCCGGGATGGGTGTAGTCGTAGGGGGAGACGAGCCCGATCTTCATGAGGTCACGTTCACAGTCGCCTTTCTGGCGTAGTTTGCGCCCTCCCAAACACGATGGGGCATGTGCCACTGGTCGGGGTGCGCGCGGATGATCTCCTCCAGGTGCGCCACCAGCTTCTGCATCACCTCGCGCACGTCCCGCTCGCGATTGCCCGTCGCCTCGGCGACGATCGGTGGATAGCCGACCGCCTGGTAGGTGTCGTCTGGCAGCCGGTAGACGCAGACCGGCAGCAGCGGCGTGCCCTTGCGAAGCGCGATCGCTGCCGGCCCCTCGGGGATGTGCGCCGGGCGTCCGAAGAAGTCGACCACGATTCCGGTGCCCAGGATGTCCCGGTCGATGGCGGTCACCACCATCTCCTCCGCTTCCAGCGCCCTGACCACCTGCTTCAGCCCGGTCCGGTTGAGGGGCAGGACGCTGATCCCGAGGCGGGCACGCGTGAGCCGGTACCACTCGTAGAGCTCCCGCGGCTCCAGCTCCTCGGCGAAGAGCGACACCGGCGCGATGGTCGCGGACCAGATGGCCGCCGCCACCTCCCAGGAGCCCATGTGGGCGGAGACCACGAGGACTCCCCGCCCGTAGGCACGGGCCGTCTCCAGGTGCTCGATGCCTTCCACGTGAAGCAGCGG
>JALYYF010000250.1 GCA_030946725.1 Candidatus Dormiibacterota bacterium | reverse complement strand
CTGGCCGCGGCCGTCGAATCGGGAGCGGCCATCCCGGGCCTTCCGCCCCGGGACGCCGTGAAGCGGGTGGAGGGCGGCCGGATGGTGGAGAGCCTGGAACGCTCGCGGCTCGTGCTCGCCCAGACTCCCCAGGGCTTCGCCTACCAGCTTTTCGAGCGCGCCCACTTCGAAGCCGCCGACGCCGGTGTGGTGGGTGACGACGACGGCCAGCTGGTGGCCGCCTCAGGCCATCCGGTGACGGTCGTGGAAGGGGAGCCGACCAACATCAAGCTGACGACCTCGGACGACCTGCCCGTGCTGAAGGCCATCCTCGCTGAGCGGGAGGCCGCCGCGGTCCGGGAGGCGGCAGCCGAGGCCGCGCGTGCGGTGAGCGCACGAGCCGGGCGTGGGCGCCCGCGGTGAGGGTGGGCCTCGGGTATGACCTGCACGCGTTCGTAGAAGGCCGAGAGCTGGTCCTGGGCGGCGTTCGGGTCCCCCACGCTCGCGGCCTGGACGGTCACTCGGACGCCGACGTGCTGACGCACGCGCTGGTGGACGCGATCCTCGGCGCTGCGGCGCTCGGCACCATCGGCGAGCACTTCCCGGACTCCGACCCGAAGTTCGCCGGCGTCTCCTCTCTGGAGCTGCTCTCGGAGACCGCCCGGATGGTCGGGGAGGCGGGCTTGCGGGTGGTCAACGTGGACACTGTGATCACGGCGCAGGAACCCCGCCTGCAGCCTCACCTCCGGGCGATGGCCGAAGCGCTGGCGGGCTGCCTCGGCGTCGAAGCTTCCCAGGTCGGCGTGAAGGCCACATCACCCGAGGGCCTGGGCGCGCTGGGCCGGCGGGAGGGTGTGTCCGCACAGGCCGTGGCTCTGCTCGAGGAGACAAGGTGAGCCTCCAGCTGCACAACACGCTGACCGGGCGCAAGGAGGACTTCCAACCGCTCGACGCCGGGCTGGTTCGCGTCTACACCTGCGGACCAACGGTGTGGAACTACGCGCACCTAGGCAACTACCGGGCGTTCCTCTTCTACGACCTGCTGCGCAGGCACCTGCGCTGCTCGGGCTTTCGGCTGCTCCACGTCCTGAACATCACAGACGTCGACGACCGGATCATCGAGCAGGCGGCGGCCACCGGCATAACCATCGGCGAGCTCACCAGGCCTTTCGAGGGGGCCTTCTTCGAGGACATGGGAACCCTGCGGGCAGAGGCTGCGGAGGTCTATCCGCGCGCCACCGAGCACGTGGAGGAGATGATCGCCCTGATCGAGCGGCTGCTCGGCGGAAGGCACGCCTACGTGGCCGACGGCGACGTCTACTTCCGGGTGTCCAGCTTCCCTGCCTACGGCCGTCTGGCCAGGCTCGACGCCGGCGGCCTGCGACCGGCCGGGCGGGTGGCATCCGACAAATACGAGAAGGAGTCCGCGAGCGACTTCGCCCTCTGGAAGCGGGCGAAGCCGGAGGACGAGCGCGTGGGGGCCGCCTGGGACGCCCCCTTTGGACGTGGCCGGCCCGGATGGCACATCGAGTGCTCCGCGATGGCCATCCGCTACCTGGGCGAGACGCTCGACCTCCACGCGGGCGGCGCGGACCTGCTCTTTCCCCACCACGAGAACGAGATCGCCCAGGCCGAGGCGGCGACCTGCGTAACCTTCGTCCGCTGCTGGCTGCACTCCGGAAAGCTGACCGACGCCACCGGCGCCAAGATGTCGAAGAGCGCAGGCGGCTTCGTGACGCTCCGGCAGGTGCTGGACGCCGGCCACGACCCCCTGGCGGTCCGGCTCTTCCTGATGGGAAGCTCGCACTACCGTTCGCCGCTGACCCTTTCGGAGGAAGCCCTGCACGGGGCCGGCGAGCAGCTCCGCCGGCTGCGGGAATTCTCCCGCCGGGTCCGGGGTCTGGAGGCCGTCGGCCACGTGGACGACGCCCCCTTCTACCAGGACGTGATGGACGCGCGCGACGCCTACCGGGCCGCGCTCGACGACGACCTCAACCTCCCGGCCGGGCTGGGCCGCGTCTTCGACCTGGTGCGCCGGGCCAACTCCGCGCTGGACGCCGGCCGGGTGGGGAGTGGGGGTCGCGAGGCTTTGCTGGCGCTGCTGACCGAGGTCGACGCGCACCTGGACGTGCTGGAGGGTGAAGACGGGGTCCCGGACCCGGAGGTGGAGCGCCTGGTCGGGGAGCGCGAAGACGCTCGAAGCGCGCGCGACTTCGCGCTCGCCGACCGCATCCGCGAAGGGCTGCGGGAGCGAGGGGTGGAGGTCGAGGACACGCCTGCTGGACCGCGCTGGCGCTCGGCGAGGCGCCGCTGACGGCCGAAGCCGGCCCGCTGGCTAAGCTCAGGCGTGATGGGCCGGCACCCGCGAGCTGATCGGGAGCTGTTGTACGGCCGCAACGCGGTCCTGGAGGCCGCGCGGGCGGGCCGGGTCAGGCGGGCGCTGGTCGCCCGCGGCCTTGACCCGGATCCCCGCCTGGTGGAGCTGGCGCGATTGGTGCCCGTCGAGGTGGTTCCTCCCGAGAGGGTCACAGCACTGGCACGGGGTGTCCACCAGGGAGTGGTCGCGGAGGTCGAGCCGCATGC